>CADCPJ010000380.1 GCA_902803245.1 uncultured Lachnospiraceae bacterium
ATCATTTTACTGACAGCTGTAAAGAGGGATTATTATGTATCGTCTGACATCAAAGCTCATAATCTACAGGAAGATTCCGAGGGACAGTATCCTCTTCCGGCTGTCCGCGATCTGCCACCGCTTCTATGAGGAGGACTACGAAAAGGAGGAGCTGCAGGGGCAGATCCTCGATGAGATCACGGCGCTCCTCGACATCGCCACGACATACGGGTTTGACAGGAATCTGTGGCACAACTACCTCGCTTACCTCCTTGCCATGACCGAGACGCCGTTTACTCTCGTCTCGGAGCAGGTGGGGGCAAATGAGGGGTCGGTGAACCACTTCGCCATGCGGGATCTTGCGGTCTTCAAGCAGCTCTTTGACTACGACTTCACGCCGATCGAGGAGGCACTGTCGCTGGACTGCTTCTCGGTGATCAGCAACTACCGCGCGGTGGGCAAGCCGGAGCGAATCTTCAACAGGAGCGTGAGCGAGAAGGTTCAGGAGCTGAGCGCAAGGATCGAAGAGGCGGGAAATCCCGAGGAGCTCTACCGCGTCGTGACGGGCTTCTACAGGGCCTACGGCGTCGGGAAGTTCGGCCTCAACAAGGCATTCCGTGTAGGCGATGAGGGAGGGGAGCTCCTGACCCCCATCACTGCCATAAGCGATGTGCGGCTTTGCGACCTGATCGGGTATGAGAGACAAAAAGAGAAGCTCATCCGGAACACCGAGGCCTTTCTTTCGGGGAGGACCGCCAACAACGTCCTTCTCTTCGGCGACGCCGGGACGGGAAAGTCCACGAGCGTAAAGGCCATCCTGAATGAGTACTATGACAGGGGACTCAGGATGATCGAGATCTACAAGCACGAATTCCGATCCCTCTCCCGCGTCATTTCCGAGATCAAAAACCGGAACTACCGGTTCATCCTCTTCATGGACGACCTCTCCTTCGAGGAATTCGAGACGGATTACAAGTATCTGAAGGCGGTGATTGAGGGCGGCATCGAGACGAAGCCCGAGAACGTTCTCATATACGCGACCTCCAACAGGCGCCATCTCATCCGCGAGACCTGGAGGGACAAAGTGGAGGGAGACGACGAGCTCCACAGGACGGACACGATGGCGGAGAAGCTCTCCCTTGCCGCGAGGTTCGGCGTCACGATCGGCTATTTTAAGCCTTCGCCGGCGGAATTTAAGGAGATCGTGAAAGGAATTGCCGCAAGATATCCCGAGATCACATTGCCCGAGGAGGAGCTGCTCCGCCTCGCGAATCAGTGGGAGATCGCCCACGGGGGAATCTCCGGGCGCACTGCGCAGCAGTTCATCAACGATCTCGCGGGAAGGCCGGATAGCTGACGGCAGACGGACATCTTAAGGAAATGACCTTGAAGGGACTGCAGTTCCTGATGGAGACAGATAAAGGAGGAAAGCTATGCTTCCGCACGAGAAGGAAGAGGAGAAGAGGCTTGTGAGACAGCTGCCTCCCGGTAAAAAAATCGAACATTTTTTCCGCTACTACACGATTCAGACGGTCGCCGTCATCGGATGCATTGCGATCCTCGCGGCGCTTATCTGGAATTTCTGTTTCCGCAAAATGGACAAGACGGTTTTTTCCGCCGCTGTCTATGACGATGCCTTTGAGGAGCAGTACGAGGAGGCTTTTATCGGGAATCTGAAAACCCTCTTCGACGTCACGGACGAGCACGAAATTGTTCGGATGGAGCACTACCTCAGCGACTCGAGGCAGGACCAGATGAAAATCGTCGTGATGCTCGCAGCTCAGGAATACGAAGTCATCGTGGCAGGGGAGGAGCAGTTTAAAAAACTTGCCGGCGACGGATGCTTCGCCGATCTTGAGGAGTTCCTCGATGACGGCACGCTGAAAAAAGCGGACGGGAGGCTCTTCTATACCGAAGGCCTGCTTGAGGCGGAGAGCCAGAGCCTCGATTTTAACGGGAGCGGAAAGGGAGCCGTGAAGGCATACGGGATCTCCCTTAAGGACAGCCCGAAATGGGCGGAGCTCCACGGCATCTGCACGGACCCTGTGATCGGGGTCTTCGCAGGGACGACAAGACCGGA
>CADCPJ010000381.1 GCA_902803245.1 uncultured Lachnospiraceae bacterium
AGCCGGAATTCATTGATTCAGGAAATAAGAAAAACCTCATAAGTCCTTGATTTATAAGGGCTTATGAGGTTCCACCAGGAAAGTCGATGCGACTGGATTCGAACCAGCGGCCTCTGCGTCCCGAACGCAGCGCTCTACCAAACTGAGCCACGCATCGAAGCTGTGCTTCACACAGCTATAAAAGAATAGCATGAACAGGGTTCAATTGTCAAGAATCATTTTCAAAAATGCGCGATCCGTCTTTCACAGCAGTGCGGTCCGCTGCATTTTCACCGGATCATTCACCGGATCACATAAAGGGCGGGGTCACTCCTTCTCCAGTCTCTGCCTCGCCACGAGCTCGGCAAAGTACCCGTTCTTCGCGATGAGGCTCTCATAGGTCCCGTCCTCGATGATCTTTCCGCCGTCCAGGACTAGAATCCTGTCGCAGTGGCGGATGGTGGAGAGGCGGTGGGCGATCACGATCCGGGTGCAGTCGAGGTTGTCGAGCGCCTCCGAGACGTTCTTCTGCGTGCGGTTGTCCAGCGCGCTGGTCGCCTCATCGAAGATGAGGAGCTTCGGCTTCGGCGCGATCGCGCGCGCGATCATCAGCCTCTGCTTCTGGCCGCCCGAGATGCCGCCCTGGCCTTCCGAGATCATCGTCTGCATTCCCATCGGCATCATGCGGATGTCCTCGGCGATGCCGGCGACCTCCGCCGCCTCCCAGGCCTCTTTGAGCCCCAGCGTGGGCGCCGAGATGACGATGTTGGAATAGATGTCTCCCGCGAACAAACTGCCGTCCTGCATTACGACCCCGATCTTTCGCCTCAGGGACCTGAGATCCAGCGACTTGATGTCCTTCCCGTCGCAGTAGATCGACCCTCTCTCCGGCGTCTCGAAGCCGAGCATCAGCCTCACGAGCGTGCTCTTTCCGCAGCCGGTCCTTCCCACGATGGCCACATACTCGCCCGGGCGGATTTTGAGGCTCATGTCGTCGACGACAAAAGGCATGCTGTCATTGTACCTGAAGCAGACGTGGCTCAGCTCGATTCCGCCGCTGATGCCCGTCAGGATCTCCTTGTCCTCCGCGGCCTCCGGCACCTCCTTTAAGATCGGCTCCGCCATCTCGAGGATCGGTTTGATCTGCGCTATGGAGACGGCAACCGCTGCCAGGGAGGAAAATGCGGACATCACGAGCCCGTAGGCGGAATTGAATCCGATGTAATCCGATCCCGAGATATTCCCGGCCGACACCGAGATGTAATAGATCGCGATCGTGCCTGCCAGGCTGATGAGAAGCTGGATCGACGAGCTGATCTTGAGGAAGAGCGGCGGGTTGTAGGCGCTCGCCGCCGTCTTCGCGAAAGCGTCGGCCCATTTTGAAAATGCGCGCTTCTCCGCACCGGAGAGCTTGATCTTCTGCACGCCCGTGATGAGGGAATAGCTGAGTCCCCTCTCCTTGGCCTGAAAGCCCATCAGCCTTCTCGAGACGCCCATCTGCATGAGAGCCGTGACCAGCATCACAACGACCGTCCCCACGATCGTGATGAGGGCCGGGGCAACGAGGGAAGACGCATAGCGGAAGATGTCCGTGATGTAGAGGAGCGACGCGATGGAACTCAAGCCTAAGGAGAACACTTCCCCCACGATGATCGCGCTCAGCTGGTTGACCGCCTGCATGCGGCTCGAGAGCTCGCCTGAGCTGTATTTCCTGAAGAAGGGGGCCGGGAGGCTCATGAGACGCATCATCATAGCCGCCTCTACCGACAGGGAGGTCTTCGTCTCCATGCGGGTCACGAGGAGATCCCTCGAAGTGTTCAGAAGCTGCGAAGAGATGAGCGTCGTCAGCATGAAGACTGCGGTTCCGACAAGGAGCAGCGAGCTCTTTGAGCTGGCTACCGGGCCCGTCAGGAAGCTGTTGAACCTCGGCAGAAGCTTGCCGACCATAACCACCATCAGCGTGATGAAGATCAAAAAGAGGACGTCACCTATGCTCAGGCAGTTTTTCAGGTATATGATCAGGTCCCGGATTCCGATGGCTTTCAGGGGCAGCGGCTTATAGAAGCAGATCGCCTCCTTCTCCAGGGCCTCCGCGTCCTTGCGCTTCAAGGTGTGCTTGTTCCCGCTGTCGTCCACGAAGTAATACCCGGTGACCGCGCGCGGGAGGATCGCCACAGGGTTTCCGCCGTCTTTCTTAAATGCCAGCATGGGGCCATAGGCCTCTTTCAGCCATTTTCCGGTCAGAGTCACCTTCCTGTGCATCAGGCCGTGCGGGCGCAGGGCGTACTCGATCTGCTCGTCGACCCCTTCGATGGAATCCGGGATGCTTGCGGGCTTAAAGTGATAGTATTTCAGGATCTCGTCGATCTCCTCCTGCGTCTCGATCCGGCTGTCCTTCATCTGGCCTGCGTCGCGCTCGCCAAGAATCGAGGAAGCCATGTTGAGGAGGGATTCCTCGAAGACATCCTGGTCTTTCTCATATCTCTTTCGGAGTTGTTCGTCAAACCAACCCATCGATCAACTGACCTCCACAAAGTAGGAACTTCATATCCCGCCCGAGGGAACCGCACCGGATATGTGTTTTGATAAATGTTATCGGGAGACGTTTTTTAATGCCTTTCCTTCAGTCATTGGAAATAAGTTCCGTGTAGGCGCCGCCCTTGGCATACAGCTCCGCATGTGTGCCCCGTTCCACAACCTTGCCGTGGCTAAGGACGATAATCTCATCGCAGTCGCGGATCGTGGAGAGGCGGTGGGCGATGACGATGCAGGTGATTCCCCTGTCCTTCACCGCATTTACGAGCTCATACTCCGTCTTCGCGTCAAGCGCGCTGGTCGCCTCGTCCATGATTATGACGGAGGGATCCTGGGCCAGCACGCGGGCGATCTCGAGTCTCTGTCTCTGACCGCCGGACAGGTCCTTGCCTCCCTCTGTCAGCCTCGCCTGATAGCCGCCGTCCCTCTGCATGATGTCATCGTGGATCTGCGCGTCCCTCGCGGCGAGAATCACCTCGAAGTCCTCGATGGAATCATCCCACATCTTGATGTTGTTCGAGATCGTGTCCTCGAAGAGGATGATGTCCTGGTCGACGACCGCCACGGAACCGGCGAAGACGTTCTGGTTGATCTCGCTGATGGGCTTGCCGTCGAAGAGGATCTCCCCGCTCCAGGGCAGGTAGAGACCGGAGATCAGTTTGGAGAGCGTGCTCTTGCCGCAGCCCGAAGGCCCGACAAATGCGACCCGGCTTCCCGGCTTCACGCTCATAGAGAAGTCCCTGATCAGCGGCTCCGCGAGCCTCGAGTACCCGAAGGTCACATTTTTCAGCTCGATATTGCCGCGCAGCTTCTCGTACTCGGTGGTTTCATTTAAGGGCTCGTCCTTAAAATGGACGTCGTCCGGGTACTGCATGACGTCTTCCACGCGCTCCATATTGGTCCGCATCTCCTGAATCGTCTGGCCGGCGGTGACCATGGTCATGGCCGGGCTCATGAAGTTGCTGACCAGCTGGGAGAACGTGATGATGCTGCCGACGGTAAAATGGCCGTGCATCGTGAGGTACACCCCGAGCACGAGCACGAGCGCGTTTAAAAGAGACACGAGGAAGTTCGGAATGCTTCCGAGGTAGGCGTTCAGCTTGGAGAAGCGCACCGTCGCCGTGTTGACGGAGGCCTCGTAGCCGGACCATTTTTCAAAAAAGCCGTTCTCGGCGCCGCTGGACTTGATCGTCTCGACCATCTGGATGCCCGAGACGGTAAATGCGGACAGCTTTCCTGCGTCGCGCATCTGCCTCCTCGTGATGTTGACCCTCTTGTTGGAAATGAAGTTTCCGAAGAAGACGTTGACCACGACGGTGCCCACACTGATGAGCGTGAGCAGCGGGCTGTACCGGATCATGACCACGACGTTGATTATAATCATGAACACGTTGAGCACTAAAGGCGTCAGGGTGTTCACGACGGTCCCGGCAATCGTGGAGTTCGCGTCCTGCCGCATCTGGATATCACCGGCCATGCGCTGGGTGAAAAACTCCATGGGCATCCTTAAGACCTTCCACATGAAGGAGCTGCTGCCGATGATCGCGAGCTTTCCGTTGATCTTGATCGAATAGATGGACTGCACGGCGGAGACAAAGGCCTGCAGGATGCCCAGTCCCGCAAGGATCAGGATAAACGGTATGAGAAGGTCCCGGTTCTCCCCGGTAAGGAGCCGGTCCACGAAGAATCTGCTGAACGCGGGATTGATGACGCCGAACAGGTATCCGATGATCGTCGTAAGGACGACGAAGACCACGGCCACCCGGGCCCCGCGGAGGCGGGACAGGGCAAACTCCCACGTGCTCTTCTTTCTGCCCTCCGTCTTGTAATTCTCAGCCGGCTCGATGATGAGGACGACCCCGGTGAACGCCTCGTCGAACTCCTCCATCGTCACCTTCACATCGCCCCTCGCAGGATCATTGAGGTAGGCATACCCGCCCCGGAATCCTCTAAGGACCACGAAATGTTCAAAATTCCAGTGAACGATGCAGGGGAACTTTCCCTCGCTCTGAAGCGCTTCCAGCTCAAAGCGGTAGCCGGAAGCTTCCATGCCATAGCTCCTCGCTGCCAGCACGATGTTCCTCGCAGAGGAACCGTCGCGCGATACGCCGCAGTCCACGCGCACTTTTTCCAGAGGATACCAGGTGCCGAAATAGGCCATGATCATGGCCAAAGAGGCGGCGCCGCACTCCAGCGCCTCCATCTGCATGATCACGGGCACCTTGGCCACGCCCTTATCGATCAGTGATTTGATCTTCTCGCTCAAGATCCCAACTACCTCCTATATAGATGATGCCGGAGATGTAATGCAAATGTGCCGGGCCCGTCCGTAAGAGCCCGTCCATAAGAGCCCGTCCGTAAGAGCCCGTCAGTTAAAGAGGAGCTCCAGAACCTTCGTGCTCCTGTAGATCACGGCACACGGATAGTTGCCGTCAGGCATCTCCACCTTCGCCTTTGCGATGACCTTCCCGAGGTCATCCGTACCGACGGAGGTGATGGTGAAAGACTCCTCTCCGATGATCAGTTCCATGCCGGTCTGGACTCTGCGCGCCATTTCATTTTTATCAAAGGAGATAACGGCGACTCCGCTGTCCACATCGGCCAGTCCCGTCACCTTGCTCTCGATGACCATAAAATTGCTCCAGAGGAAGATCCCTGCGATCAATATGATCACGGAGATGAGGACCACCCAGATGGCCGGCTGGGTGACGTGGAGATAATCCGTCAGGTCCTCCGGTGCAGACAGAGCGTCGAGACTCTTTTTTCTGAAGATCTGGTTTTCCATATTCGCTCATTTCCTCCTTGGAAACGTGACAATGGGGACAGTCCCCATTGTCACGCTTTTCATCACAAATGTTTCAAAAAAGCAGATGGCATTTCACATTATACAACATTTCCGGGAAGGTTTCCATAATCTATCTGAGTGGATGACCG
>CADCPJ010000382.1 GCA_902803245.1 uncultured Lachnospiraceae bacterium
AAGGACGGGACGGAGGCCGCTGCGGTGACGGCCGTCGTGGAGAAGGCGTCCTCGATCCGCCTTGACTGCGAGGAGAAGTATGTCTATCTGGACAGGCCTTTCGTCTATGCCGTCGTCGACATGAAGAGCGGACTTCCTCTCTTTGTCGGCGCCGTGAAGAGCATGTAAGGTGCGGAGCAAAAGACCTGCGGAGTTTAGGCCTCTGAGAAGCCGGAGCACTATGCGCCGGTTCTAAGGACCGGAAACGGAAGCGCCTCATCGGCGATAACCTCGACCAGGTCCGTGTCGACGACGAGGGCGGGCCTTACATAGAATTTGTAGTTTTTGGGCCTTTGTTCATGGTGATAGACATCGCCGGCCCTTGTCACGTCACAGACATATTCATCGGTGAAACCGGTCGTTCTGAGCGTCCAGATCGCTGAGGCGGAGAGATCGCACCAGATGGGATTTCCGGATATGTCTCTCTTTCCGTACATTTTCTTCTCGGTTTTGGCACGCTTGCCAAACGCACCGCAGATGCGCGTATTGCTCTCGCACGGATACTCTCCCCCCGAAAAGCCGTAGTCTTCATTCATGCTCTCTTCGTAGGAGAGATAAAACAGCCTGTCCTTCGTCGGGCCTTCCCCGCCGGTTCCGTATCTGGGATTTGGGGGATTTTGAATGGTGGAGACGACAACGGCGGCCTGCTCGCTCTTGCTGAAGAGCTCATAAAACAGTGTGTCGTTCAGCCATCTTCTTGCTTCGGACTCACTCCAGAGAGCTGTCCGGTTTTTGGAGGATGCGTACCTGTGCTTCGTGAGACCGTATTCGGACAGGAGAAGAAGCCTGTTATCGTCGACATGAAGAACCCGCCACAGGATCGGCTCATCTTGAAAATGACCGAAATAGACGCGGTCTCCCTCCCATTCGCCTTCCGGAGTGCCGCCCGGCACGGGATTGCCGAGCAAAGTGGCGGCGCTCCCCAAAGAAGAAGCCATGTTTCTCCCGGTAAGCCCTGATGCGGGGCGGGTCTCCTCATGCTTCAGCTCATATTGTATGGCCGCGCCGTAATCGACGGCGCGCCTGCACTCATCGACATAATCCCCGTCTTCTCTCACACAGTATGTCCCATCCCCGAGCTTCTTAAATGGCAGCTTCTTCGCATCGACCCAGACGGCCGGGCGGATACAGCTTTCATCGTGGTCGACAGGGCTCGGAAAATCGCATGTCGTTCTTCCCCAGCGGCTCACATACGTGATATAGCCCGGCGTCATGCCGGGATTGCGGAGGATCCAGTAAACGCTTCCGAAGCCGTCAATCAGCTTCCCGTTCGGGTCCTCCCGGAAGTCGTGCTTGCGCGTGATCAGGGCAGATTTCAAAGATGCGTACAGAGTCGGATAACACACTCTGGCGAGGCACACTTCGGAGTAGAGGACATCCCTGCCGGTGAACCCGGAGTAAATCCTGCAGGGACCGGGAAAACCATATGCTTCATTGAAAGTGTCTTCTGTGGAGAAGAGAAACACTCTGTCGTCTGTTGCGGCTCCTCCGTCCGTCCCGTAATAGGAATTGGACGCACTTTCACATCTGACCGGAAGGAGATACTCCTCTTTCCAGGCACCGCGGTCCTTAAAGAGAGCGGCTGCAAAATCCGTGTTCATCCAGGAACGGACTTCGGAAGTTTCCCAGGACACATCCTCAAAACGGGGATGAAACGGCCGCACGTCGAGGCCGTACTCCGACAGGAGGAGCATCCTGCCGTTTTTGTATTGCAGCACTCTCCAAAGCACAGGCTCCTCGCCGTCTGAAGGATCGGCGTCCTGCTCGCAGCTGCCGAGAAATACCCTGTCTCCGACCCATGACAGGTCTTCACTTCCGCCGGGGAGCGGATTGCCGGGGTGAGGGCGGTTCGCAAACATAAAACAGGCCGACGCAATAAAAAATACCGGTCCCAGAATCATGACAAGCAGTATCGTCTTTCTTTTACAGCGAAATCTTTGCTTCATGCAGCCGTTCTCCTTCATCCTTCCGGATCCATCATATTTAATACTCATTGTATAGAATCCGATCTGTTTGTAAAGAGCAGCGCATGAAATAAGACCACCCATCAGCGCCTGAAAGTGATATGATATACCAGTTAACCTTAAGGGCTGCCGAAGCCAATTGCCTGGATTAACTGCATACAGGGAAAACGAAATGCCCTGCGCAAGTAAGGCAATTTCGCTAAAGACTATACATATGATCAAGGTGCGAGGAGCGCGGACCAAACATCAATG
>CADCPJ010000383.1 GCA_902803245.1 uncultured Lachnospiraceae bacterium
AATACCGTCAGACTTGTAACCGATGTTGAGATAGGCAACATCCGGTTTCACGTCGAGAACAGTACCTTCAACGACCTCTCCATTTCTGATAGTTTTGAAATTTTCGTTGAGCATCTGTTCGAAGCTCTGCTCTTCTGACATGTAGTGAAACCTCCTGGATTAAATTATTAGGGGTGGAAGCCCCGGCAGTGATGCCGATTCTGTCGTCCGGATCAAAGCGGATCCCCCGGAGATCGTCGGGCGTACTGACAAAATAGGTTTTCCTGCACTGACTGCGGCATATGTCGAAGAGCTTCTGAGTATTGGAGGAGTGCTTCCCTCCGACTACGAGCATGACATCGGATGCCGAGGCCAGTTCCAACGCTTCCATCTGCCTCTCGCGCGTCGCGCTGCAGATGGTATTAGTAACCATTACATGATACCCCAAACTTTTTACAATTTCAACTAATTCTTGAAATTTATGAAAATTGAAAGTCGTCTGGGCAACGATGCACAGGTCTGCGGACTTGTCAAAGTCCAGCAAACCCATATTTTCCGGGCCTTCGATGACCACACAGGGTCCCTTTGCCCACCCCTTGATTCCCATGACTTCAGGGTGTTTCGGATCCCCGAAAATGACGATTGGCATGCCCTTTTCACTCATTTTCATCACAATATCGTGAATCTTTCTGACAAATGGGCATGTTGCATCTACAATTCTTGCGCCAGTGCCATTTACCTTCTCCATCAGGTCCCTTGGGATCCCGTGGCTGCGCACAATAATCGTGGAACCCTCGCCGGCCCTCGCTCCGTCCTCTTCGCAGACCATGTCGTCATTTATGATCTTCACGCCTCTTTCGCGGAGGTCGCTGACCACCAGGTCATTGTGTATGATCGGCCCCATCGTGTAGACCGGGCCGCTTCCTCCCGCCTCCTCGTAGACGAGGTTCACGGCCCGCTTCACGCCGAAGCAGAATCCCGCGCTTTTTGCGACTGTCACTTCCATTGCTGTTCTCCGCTCACTGGAATTGCACACTGTTTGGTGTTATCCTTACGCCTTTTTCTTTAAGAGGTCCCTCGCGCACGCTGCGGCCGTGCACCAGGCGATCTGCAGGTTGTAACCGCCTGTGAAGGCATCCACGTCCAGAAGCTCCCCGATCAGGTAGAGCCCCTTCACTTTTTTTGCGGCCATCGTTTTCGGATCGATCTCCCTGACCGACACTCCGCCCTTCGTGATCACAGCTTCATTGTAGCCCCTGAGGGAAATGATGCTGACCGGAAATGCCTTTGTCGCAAGGACAAGCTGCTCTCTCTCATTTCCGCGGATATCGCAGCACCTCTTCCCGTCATCGATCCCTGCTATGCGCAAAATGACCGGTACCATCTTCGCGGGATAGCACTCATGCAGCACGTTTTTCAGCTGTTTCTTCGCGTTTTCATCGAAGATCTTCTGCAGCCTTGCGCCAAACTCTTCGCCGGAAATCGCAGGCTTTAAGTCGATCCGGGAAGCGAGCTCCTTCTTTCCGATGAGAGGGCCGGTCTTTGCGCTTGCACTAAGGACAAGCGGGCCGCTGATCCCGAAATGCGTAAAGAGAAGCTCCCCGAAATCCCGGAATACCTCTTTTTTCCCGTCCCGGATGATGAGCTCCACATTTCTGAGGGAGAGCCCCTGCAGCTCCTTTATGTATTCCCCGCGGCAGTTCATCGGAACCAGGGACGGCATGAGGTCCGTCACGGCGAGGTTCATTTTTCTTGCAAATGAATACCCGTCGCCAGTTGACCCGGTGGAGGGATAGGACAGACCTCCCGTCGCGAGCACAACGGCGTCGGCACGGATCCAAAAGGAGCGTCCATGTGTCTCATATTCCACGCCGGAGATGACAGGCTCTCCGTCCGTCACATCCTCTCCCGCCACTTCCTCTTCCGTTATAATCCTCAGCGCCCTGGCGTTTAAGATCACGTTCGCGCCCTTTGCCTTCAGGCGGTTTGAGAGAACCCGGATTACATCCGACGAGTGATCTGAAGCCGGAAATGCTCTCCTCCCGCGCTCAACTTTTGTCCTAAGGCCCCAGGATTCGAAGAGGGCAATGACATCCTCGCTCGTCAGGGCCTCCGACGCGCTGTACAGGAACTTCGCGTTGGTGACGACATTTGCGCGAAACTCCTCCGCACTGCAGGCATTGGTGAAGTTGCACCTCCCCTTTCCGGTGATGAACAGCTTCTTGCCGAGCTTTTCGTTCTGCTCGAGAACCGTCACCTCCGCCCCGCCCTCCGCGGCGAGCGCTCCGCACAGCATCCCGGCGGCCCCTCCGCCGATGATCACAACTTTCAACGCTCTTACGCTCCTCTCTAAGAAAAGACTTCCGGTTTTACAATCTCCCGTCCCTCTCTCCGGCCATCTTCAGGATCTCCGCGACCACTTCCCCGATCGAAAGGAGCGACGTGTCGACGACCACCGCATCCTCCGCCTTTCTCAAAGGGGAGTTCTCCCGGTGCGTATCCCGGTAGTCCCTCTCCCTGATCTCGCTCTCGATGAGTGCAATCTGAGCTTCATCTTCGGGCGATGGGGCGAAGGAACCGGTGTCCGTCCCAGCCCTTTCCGCCATTTCCATATAGCGGCGGACTGCGCGCACGTGAGGGCTCGCAGTGAGATAGATCTTCAGCCCGGCATCCGGCAGCACGACCGTGCCGATGTCGCGCCCGTCCATGACCACCGGAGTGGTCTTCGCCAGCTTCTGCTGAAGCTCGACGAGCTTTTCGCGGACACGGCGGTTGGCGGAGCTCCTGCTGGCCATATCGCTGACCTCGGGCGTGCGGAGGCAGCCGGTCACATCCTCACCGTTTAAGATCACGTGCTGGGAGCCGCCCTCGTAGGAGAGCGTGATGTCCACTTCATCCAGATGCTTCTCGATGGCCTCCCCATCCTCGCCATCCACTCCCTTTCGGATCAGGAAGAGAGCCAGAGCGCGGTACATTGCTCCCGTGTCCACATAGATATTTCCGAGTTTTCTTGCCACTTCTTTGGCGATGGTGCTCTTTCCGGCGCCAGCAGGCCCGTCAATTGCGATATTCATGTGCTGTCTGTCCCCTTAGAGTTTTTATAAAATGATTATAATTGTTCAACAGTCATACTACTTGATTTTTGGGATTAAGGCAAGCATCCGGAAAGAAGCAAAGACTGCATCCCGAAATACTTAAAAACTGCATCCCGGAATACGTAAAATCTGCATCCCGGAATACGTAAAGACTGCATCCCGGAATACGTAAAGACTGCATCCCGGAAT
>CADCPJ010000384.1 GCA_902803245.1 uncultured Lachnospiraceae bacterium
GATGAAGAAATCAATCTGAAGGGAATGGCCACCGGGTCAAAAGACTGCAAAGACGTTGCCATTTCCAACCAGTATGTGCAGATTGATCCGGCGGATATCCAGGTGACCTTCGACATGCACGGACACGGAAGGCAGGTGGATCCGATCACAATCACCGCCGGAGAAAAGGTGATTCCGGTATCAGACATCCCCAAAGAAGAGGGATGGATCTTTGCCGGATGGTTTGCAGATGAAGAGTTCACAACTCCATTTGATTTCGATGAGAACCTGCTTCTTCCGACCACAATCCATGCGAAATGGGACAAGGCGTACAACCTCACGATCCGAAACGAATGGCCGGAGGATGCCACAGCTCCCGAATCGACGATATTCAGCTTGAGGCAGGTCCTGTCGAACCGGGTGATGCCCATGGAAGGGCTGACCTTCAATGAGGAGAACGACTGGACGGTCACTCTGCCGGTCAGTCTGGACAGCACACTTGAATTTGACCAGAACGAGATGGACGGGTTCGCTCTCGAAAGCTGGCGCTTTAAGGTCCGAAACATCTCCGTCACGGGCAAGCTGGACTCCGTGACAGGCACAACCAGGATCAGCGTGAGTGAAATCCAGAACACCATTTCCACTGAAGATGTTCTTGACGCAGATCCTTTCCTTACGTTCTACAATGTGGAGACGAGAACATTCTGCGCAAAAGCGGAATGGAACATTGACGCCGGGGGCTACTATAAGCCGAAACAGGTCACCACTGTGCTGCAGCACTGGGTGGACGAAGTGGACGGTGTGGATGTGTGGGAGACAATCGAGACGAAGGAGGCCAACAGCGACAACAACTACGAGACACGGTTCTCCCCGGTGTTAATGAATGACGATTTCGCTGAGGAAGATTACCGGGTGCGCGAGTCGGATGAGGAAGGCGGCATAGTTCTGTCTCCTGAGGACGATGGCGGAAGCGGCCAGCCTCAGGTCACGTACACCGTCAAGCCCTTTGACAACATCCCGGCCCAGAGTGTGACCTATGATGTCTCCTATGAGTTCGACGAGGACGGGAACACGATCATTACGAACAGGGCAGGAATCCAAAATTCCGTGCAGGTCGTGTGGGAACCGAACGACCCCCGCTTCATTCCCGATTCTGTGGGTATTGGACTGGAAATCAGCAGGGGATCCCACTGGAGCGGATTCGATTCCATGGGAGTCAGTAAGGAAAGCGGCTGGCAGTGTACCTTCTCGCCGCGCCTCGAGGACGGTGAGATGCGGGTCCGCGAGACAGACAGCAGCGAAAGCACCGTATACAATGAGGGGGAAATCGACAATCCCTCCTTTGATCCGAAGTACGGCAAAGCGGTTTATGCTGTGGGAGAAGGCGATCACGCCAGAAAATACGAGTACAGCGTCAGCTATGCGGAGGATAAGGAAAACAACCGGACAATTATCACGAACAAGGTCATCGGTGTCATTTACTCCGCAAAAGTGGAATGGGACGAGAACCTCGCCTCGAAAGCGGATACGATCTATGATGTGAACGCGGTTCTTCAGCGCCGGACAGGCGGCGGGACATGGGAGACGGTGGGAAGGAAGGAACCTTCAAAGTCCTCTACCATCATGGAGCGCGTGGGAGGCGTTACGATCAGCGCGGTCAATCTGTGGAGGGCTGCCGATTTTGCGGCGATTCCCTTTACGCCGGGCAAAGATCCCGTGAAAGAACTGGAAGCAATCGACCGAAGTATCCGCGTCCGCGAGGTCATTTCGTGCCCCACGGACCGCTATGAGGCCGGATGGATCTTCGGAGACGGGGAACAGGTCTCCGTCACGGATCCGCTCGGTCCGGTCATAACGCACCGGATCCGGTATCTTCTTGCCAAAGAAGACGAAGACAACCCGGAAAAAAGCGATATCACGGGCATATTCCGCGCGAACTACAACATTTATACCAAAAAAGCGGGATGGACCGTGACCATCAAAGCATCCTATTCGAAGGAAAATGACAGCACCTTCGTGATCCGGAACAAGCAGGTCGACGCCGCATCAAAGGTTGTCGTGACATTTGACAGCGATGGGGCGGGCGGCATTCCGATCCAGATCGTAAATGAGGGAAGTCCTGCGGCGGCGCCGGCTGATCCGAAGAAGACCGGATATATATTTGATGGCTGGGTTAAAGTCTCAAAGGACGGGAAGACTTTGGAAGAGACACGTTTTGACTTCAAGACTCCGATAGGGGAAGACACGACGCTTAAGGCCGGCTTCCAGGAGGCCGAAGGGCTCGGCTATTCCGACGACGGGGGGCTCGAGATCACGTGGGCCGAAGATGCAAAGGTCTACCTCGATGACTCCCTGTATGCAGCATGGAAAGACTCGGAGATTCGGCTTAAGTGGGGGAAGATTCCCGGCATCACCAGATATCAGGTCTATGCGGCTTACGGCAAGGGGAAATTCAAGAAGATCAAAACCGTGAAGGGGACTTCCGCGGTCATTAAGAAGCTGAACGGCAAGAAGCTGAAAAAGTCGAAGACGGTCAGGCTCTATGTCACGGCTTACGGAAAGAATAAAGAGCTTGTAAAGAGCATGACGGCTTGCGTGGCAGGCCCCAAGAGCAAAAAGTACACGAATGCGAAGGCGGTCACGGTGTCTCCGGCGAGCATAAAGCTGAAACTCGGAAAGAGTGAGACAATTCATCCGAAAGAGACGCTTGCCGACAAGAGCAGGAAGAAGCTCCCGAAGAGCTATGCGCCGGCGTTCCGCTATGCGACGAGCGACATGACTGTCGCCGTCGTGGATAAGAACGGGAAGATCACGGGAAAAGAGAGAGGAAGCTGCTATGTCTATGCCTTTGCGGCGAACGGTTTGTCGAAAAAGGTGAAGGTTGACGTGGATTGAACGGAGTTGCCCGGATTTCATCATCAAAGAAAAACGGCATAGAAATACGGCAAAGAAAAACGGCACAGCCCCAAATGCGGCTGTGCCGTTTTTATCATCCCGTTCCGCAGGGGATTACTCTTTATCCTTCTTCTTGAACTTTGCCTTGAAGCCTTCCCAATCGGCGGACATCTTTGCCTTCTTTTCTTCCCTCTTCTCCTTGCGCGCAGCCTTCTTCTCGTCGCGGAGCTCTTTGCGGGCCTGACGCGCCATCTCTTCCTCGAGCGCCTGAGCTTCTTCCACTTCCGCCGCTACATTCGCTGCGTCGAAGCGGGCAATAATCGTCTTGAACCCGGAAAGCTTCTGATCCAGGATCGATTCGTCTTCCTCATGGGCAAGGGCAATGATCGCCACCTCATCATTTTCGAGCTTTCCTGCGATCTGCTCCAGCATGGAGGCATCTTTGAGCGCATCATCCGCGTCGAAGGCCGAGCCGAGGAGCATCCCGTAGCTTCCGCCAAGCAGTACGCCGATCGGGCCGCCCAGGATTCCGAACAGTGCTCCGACCAGGCCGCCGGCTGCCATGTCGTCTGTAGTATTTAAACCGGTGTCAAACCCGTCAAGTGTGCGCAGCGCCCCGTTTTCCTTCTTTACCAATGCCGCCGAAGTCACATACGAATTCTCGTCTCCCGGATTCTGCTTAAGCTGACTCAAAGCCTGAAATGCTTCGCTCTCCACCTCAAAAAGTCCAACTACGATGTTCTGTGCCATAATGCTTTCTCCTTTCTTAACGTCGGCATTCCGACATATGATTCATCCTGCATTATACGAGGTTCAAATATGCATGTAAACATGTAAATATGTAACGGTTCAATAAAAAGGAAAAACCGCAAACGGGCTGAAGCGATATCACAGGCATATTCCGCGCGAACTACAACAAATACACCAAAAAGCGGGCTGGATGGCGACAATCGGGGTATCCTGTTCAAGAAAAAAGGCAGCACCTCCCTGATCCGGAACCACCTGTCCGACTCCACATCAAAGCTTGCTTTGGCCGGCAGGGAGAATGAATAATGATTCGGGTGTCAAAACTTGACTCATTGTAA
>CADCPJ010000385.1 GCA_902803245.1 uncultured Lachnospiraceae bacterium
CGTGTCGCTGGTCTCTTCCTGGACGAAGGGCTCAAATGCCCTCTCAAGGAATTCTTCCGACATGCCGATGCCGGTGTCCTCGATCGTAATCGCTATGCGGGCATATTTCCCGTCGATCTCATCCGATGCGAAGACAAAGCGGACGTCCCCGCCTTCCTCTGTGTACTTGATGCTGTTGGACAGGAGGTTGATGCAGATCTGTGCCAGGCGGCTGCGGTCCGCGAAGATCTCCTCACAGCGGTTCTCCCCGGTCTCGACGGTAAATTTGAGCTTCTTCCTGATCGCGAGGGGCCGGACGATCTCACAGATGTTCTCCACGAAGGAGTCGACCGCGAAGAAATCATTTCTCAAATCCAGCTTGCCGCTCTCGAGCTTCGACATGTCGAGGATGTCGTTGACCAGATTCGAGAGGTGGTCGGCGGAGATCGCCGACATATTGAGGAGGTGTGTCGTCTGCTCGTCATATCCGCCGTGCTTTAAGAGGATGTCCAGCGATCCCTTGATGCCGTTTAATGGCGTCCGGATCTCATGCGACATGTTGGACAGGAAGTTGGTTCTCGCCCGGTTTGCAACCTCGAGCTCCCTGTTCTTGAATTCCATCTCGCGGACTGCCTTCCTCTGGGTGTTGAAGAGGATCATGAGGAACGTGACGGTCACAACGAAGATGAGCACGGTGAAAATGATGAAAAGGAGATTGCTGTACACCCACTCGGCCAGGGTCTCCTCATAGGCCGAGGCATAGGTGCGGTTTGCGACGAAGTCATTGATGCGCTCGTTGTCAATTGCCTGGATGCAGGTGTTGATCACGTCGATGAGGTCGTGGTTCGAGCGGAGAGAGGTCATCACGTAGTCCTTTTCGACCGTGTGGGAAAAATCCTCTTCCAGGTCCTCGTAGAAGGGACTCCGGATGCTGTGGGCGGCCACGAAGAGATCGATGAAGAAGAAATCCGCTTCTTTGTTCTTTACTGCCTTCAGGCAGTCGTCAACCGTCTCGTACCACGCGGCGTTGAAGGACGGAAGGAGTTTTTTCAGGTGATCGAGAGCAACCGTGTATCCGCTAAGGAGGGCGACCGTGTAGTCGGGCTTATCGGCGGAAATGACGGTTCCCTCGCGGACGACAGGGATCATGGTGTTCGTGAAATACGGCCTCGAGTCGAGGACGACCGAATTGGCCTTGTAGCCGGTCCGGGCCCCCGGAAGAAAGAGGTCGTAATCGCCGCTTAAGAGACCGATCTCAGGGTAGTCCGAGATGTCAAGGGGGACATAGGTGACTTCAAAGCCGGCATTTTTCGCGAGCATGTTCATGATGTCGATGCAGATGCCTTCCGCCTCATGCGTCTCCTCGTCGTAGCTGCTGATGGGATAGATGTTCCGGAAGCAGCCCACACGGATGTTTCTGTGGGAACTGATGTAATCGATCTGCTGCCTGGTGAACTGGGGCTGCGACTTGACGACACTGCTTCCGTAGTACTTCTGCATGAGCTCGGCGGAAAAGTAGGGGTTCTCGTTGTAAATGGCGCTAAGAGCCTCGTTTAAAGGCCCGAGCATCTCCTCATTTCCCTTATAGGTCATCCAGTAGAAGGCGTCCTTTCCCTCTTTGCCGACCACCTTGAGATCCGTATTCATCGCGAGAGAACCGCCGGCGACGAGATCGATCTCGCCCTTTTTAAGCGCCTCCTTCGCCTCGTCGTCCGACTCAAAATAGACGGACTCGTAGTTGAAATGGTGCTCTCTGGCATAATTGATGAAGAACTCCGTCTGGTAGCTGCCGAGGAGGAGTCCCACCTTCCTGCCGTCCATGGCCTCGAAGTCGTTGTAGCAGATCTCGTCATTGTCTGGCCTCGTGTAGACGATCGTCTGCTCGTAACCGCTCTCAAAGTCGGCGAAGTCGTAGATCTTCTCCCGGTCGGGCGTCTTCTGGGGCGTGCCGAGGAAATCGATCTCCCTGTTCTTCAGCCTCTCAAGGAGATTCGACCAGGTGTCGTAGACATACTCGTACGTCCAGCCCGTGTACCGCGAGATTTCGGAGAGAAACTCGACGCCGAAGCCGGAATAATCTCCTTCCGCGTCCTTCTCGATAAAAGCGCCGTAGTCCATATAGCCGATGCGTATGCTTCGCACCTCCTCATCGCTTGAGGCAAGCGCGGGCGGAGACGCCATGAGGAGGACAAAAAGAATAAGGATGATGGAATTGAAAAGACGTTTCTTATTCATAAATCTATTGTATCGCATGACGCGGGGAAATGCTACAATGGGTAGTATAATCTTCGCCGCACCAAGGGAAAACGAAAGGCTCCGCTTTTCGCGCACCGAAAGCGTCCCTTGCGGGAAGGCGTCTCTTGCGGGAAGACGTCCCTTGCGGGAAGACGTCTCTTATGGAGATCATTTTACTGACAGCTGTAAAGAGGGATTATTATGTATCGTCTGACATCAAAGCTCATAATCTACAGGAAGATTCCGAGGGACAG
>CADCPJ010000386.1 GCA_902803245.1 uncultured Lachnospiraceae bacterium
AACCCCAACAAGGTCTACAGCAGGGAGAACCTGCTCAACATCGTGTGGGGCTACGAGTATCCGGGAGACGTCCGGACAGTGGACGTCCACATCCGGAGGCTGCGTGAGAAGATCGAAGAGAACCCCTCCGACCCGAAGTACGTCCACACCAAGTGGGGCGTCGGGTACTACTTCCAGGCCTGAACCTTTTTGCCGCATTCAGAAACAGCAAATCCGCTTTCAAAACGGAGCTTTGGAAGGAGTCATTCTATGTCGGAATACTTAAAGCGGGCGGAGGAACTCCGCGCGTCAAATGAGCCGCGCTACAACTGTGCGCAGGCCGTCCTTGTGCCGTTTGCGGCGAAGGCCGGAATCGGTGAGGAGGAGGCATACCGCATCGCCGCCAACTTCGGGGGAGGCATGAAGATGGGCTCCGTCTGCGGTGCGGTGACAGGCGGACTCATGGCCCTCGGCCTTCTTGGCATGGGCGACACAGCTTCGGCCAACGCATTTTGCCGGAAGATCCGTGAGAACCACGGCGGTCTCATCGACTGCCGCGATCTCCTTAAGAAAAATGCGGAGCTTGGGAGGCAGAAGAAGCCCCACTGCGACGAGATGGTCTATGAGGCCGTCCGTCTGGTGGAAGAGATGGCGAAGCTGTGACCGCACGAAAGGAGAGTGGTTTCTAAAGATGGACGATGGCAGTCATTTCATCTGGCTGATCGTTATCCTCCTCCTAATTGGAGCAATGTTTTTCGCCGCGGTTGAGACCGCGTTCGCCTCGGTGTCGAAGACCCGCTTAAAGGTCTTAAAAGACAGGGGCGACAGGCGGGCGGAGCGGGCGCTCTACGTGTCCGACCACATGGACCTGGCGATCACAACGATTCTGATCTGCACCAATATCGTACACCTGTGTGCGGCCTCCGTGGTCACTGTGTATGTGACCGCCCGCTTCGGAGAGGCCGCTGTTTCCATTTCCACTTTTATTACAACGATTGTGGTGTTCCTCTTTGGGGAAATGCTGCCAAAGAGCGTGGCCAGAAAATACAGCACCCGGATCGCCCTCCGCACGGGCAGGGTGCTGTGTGTTCTCATGCTCATACTCCGGCCGGTGTCGGCGCTTCTTACGATGATCGGAAATGGCGTCGCCCGCATCTCGGGAGGGGAGTCGGAGGCATCCGTGACCGAGACGGAGCTGAAGGACATCATCGAGGACATGACGGAGGAAGGCAGCCTTGACGAGGAACAGGGGGACCTCATCTCGTCGGCACTGCAGTTCGGGGACGTGACCGTGGAGAGCATTCTCACGAGCCGCGTGGACCTCGATGCCCTGAACGTCAGGATGACCCCGAAGGAGATCCTGGAGCGGATTCACGCCTCCAGCCACAGCCGCCTCCCTGTCTACGAGGAGACAATCGACAACATCATCGGCATTCTCCAGATCCGGGCATTTATGAAGGCCTATATCGCGAAAGGGGAGGAGACAGATCTTAAGGAGCTTCTCGTGCCCCCTTATTTCGTGCACCAGTCGACCCGGATCGACGACGCCCTCAAGGTCCTGACGGAGAAGAAGCAGCAGCTCGCCGTCGTCACCGACAACTACGGGGGAACCCTGGGGATCGTCACCGTGGAGGACATCCTTGAGGAACTGGTGGGCGAGATCTGGGACGAGGACGACAAGGCCGTCCGGAACATCGTGCCTCTCTCCGGCGGGGCCTTCAGCGTCAATGCCGCCGAGCACGTGCTGGACGTCTTCGATGAGCTGGACATTCACTACACCTCCGACGAGGGGGAGGAGATGAAGAACAAGCTGATGAGCGAGCTCGTGTTTGAGCACTGCCCGGGCATGCCGAAGGAAGGGGATCATTTTCAGTATTTGGGGGCGGAATTTACGGTGCTCTCCATGAAGCGCAGCCGGATCTACCGCGTGAAAGCAAGAAAGCTCTCCGAAGAGGAGAGGATGAGGGAAGGAGGTGAGCGCGCATGAGCCTCACAGCTCTCTTTATAGCGGGCGCGGTGATCTGCGTGCTCCTGTCTGCGTTCTTCTCCGCCTCGGAGATGGCGCTCTCCTCGTGCAGCCGGGTCAGAATCGAGCACATGGCAGAGGAGGGCGTGAAGGCGGCAAAGATTGCGCTGAAAGTGCTTGACCATTTTGAAAATGCGCTCTCCGCGATCCTTCTCGGCAACAACCTGGTGAACATCGCGGCGTCTTCTTTCGCCTCCATGGCGGCAATCCGCCTCGCGGGCGAGGGGGCGACCTGGGCGGCCACCGCGCTGCTCACGGCTGCGGTGATCATTATCGGGGAGACGATTCCCAAGATTCTCGCGCAGAAGCATGCGACGAGCTACTCACTGAAGCTTGGGCGTCCGGTGAGCATCCTGATGGTGGTCTTTTATCCCATCGTGTTTCTCACCGTGAAGCTCCTTGGCCTCTTTACCCATTTCCTCAAAGGGGAGCCCAATGACGAGGACACGGCTGCCGAAGAGCTGCACTCCATCATTGAGACCGCGGAGGACGAGGAGGTCCTCGACGAGCAGACCTCCGAGCTCGTAAATGCCGCGATCGACTTCTCCGACATCTCCGCGCAGGATGTCATGACGGCCCGCGTGGACCTGTCGGCCATCGACATCGACGCCTCCGAGGAGGAGATCTACGGGATCGCCGCGAACAGCGGCCACTCCAGGCTGCCCGTCTACGAGGACGGGCTGGACAATATCATCGGAATCCTGCACGTCAACCACTACCTGAAGGCCCTGACGGGAGACGGGAAGCGCGGACCTTTACGGGAGCTGCTCATGCCTGTCACTTATGTCTACAAGGCGATGAAGCTCCCGAACGTGCTCTCGGAGCTTAAGGCAGGGCAGCAGCAGCTGGCGGTGGTGACTGACGAGTACGGCGGGACGCTGGGCGTCGTCACTTTGGAGGACGTCCTCGAGGAGCTGGTGGGCGAGATCTGGGACGAGACGGACACGGTGGAGCGGGATCTCACCGTGCGGGAAGACGGAAGCTATGAGGTGGACGGAAGCCTCCTCCTTGACGAATTCGCGGAGCGGGTCGGGTGGAGGCAGGATTCGCTCGACTTTGAGAGCGAGACGGTCGGAGGCTGGTGCATCGAGATGCTCGGCCATTTCCCTCAGGAAGGAGAGAGCTTCGACTACAGGAATTACACTTTTCATGTTGTGCAGGTAGGGGAGAGAAGGGTCCTTAAGGTACTGGTATCTCCGAAGACTGCGGATGGTGCGTGATATCGATCTCTGAATATCGATAAAAATGAGAAGACCGGGAACGGCGGAAGAACCGGCCGGCCGGGCACCACAGAAAAGAAAAACCGGCGAAAAGAGCTATGAGGGGTACTCTCTCCGCCGGCGCCGGTCGAAACCGGCTTATAAGAGGAGCAAGGCTCCTCTCACCATCTAGTATAGGACTTTTTCTCCCTCAGGAAAAGACCGCAAGGGTAAAAAATTTTCAAAAAAAGGGCTATTTTTAACAATGACCGGGAGCACGGAAATACACAAATCCCGGATGCCCGACAAAGCGGGAACCTGTTGTAAACCATTTTATACAGGTGTACCCGATATGTG
>CADCPJ010000387.1 GCA_902803245.1 uncultured Lachnospiraceae bacterium
GAAATGAGTATATAGAACCACACGATACCGGCAAAGGAGAATCACAATCCCTTCATGGAGATCACGAGCTGTGCGAGCCGGAAAATGAATATCGCAGGCGGGGCCGCAGTACTTGCCTTTCTCGCCGCAAGGGCTTACCGTCCCCGCTCCGGAAAGGGGATGGTTCTGAAGTATGCGCTTCTTTTCGCGGCGCTCGCCATCTCCATTGTGCACGTTCTCCTTCAGCTGCGCCGGATGAGGAGCGGGATCTGCGGCACGGAAAGCGGCGTCTCCCCGGCGTCTCCGCGCGGGAGAGGGCCCGCCGGCATCCTCCTTTTGGCCGCAGAGTTTTTCGGGGACTTCCTCGCCCTTGCGGGCAGGCACGCGGTCGCGCTCATCATCGTCTCCCGCTTCGATACTGAGTTTCATGTGCTGTACCGGGAATACGGGCGGATCTATACCGCCATAAAGCGCGTGCTCGTCGACCTCGCCATGGCGGAGTTCCTGGTGCTCGCCCTGGCGCGGTTCAGTGTGTTCCTCAAAGGGAAGCCCCGCGTCTATGGCTTTTTTCGCGGAGCAAGGGAGGACTGCGCATTCCTTGACAAATGGCGGAGAGTCATCAGCGCGGCGTTCTTCGTCTCTTTTGCGTATGCCTATCTCTGCCGCTTCATCCTGACCACCATGTACAAGGGGCTGATCCTTGACGACGACATCTTCCTCCGCATCCTGCGGGTGACGGTTCTTGCAGCCCTCCTCATCGCCGTGTGGGCTTCATCCGCGGAGAAGCGGCACCTCGTGTGGCTCTTGCAGAGCTTCATCCTCGCGGTCGGCATACTTCACTTCAGGGACGGGGGCAAAAAGTCCATCATCCTTGCCATGTGCGTCTTCATCGTGGCCGCCTCCGGAAAGAATGCCCGCACAATATTAAAGATCAGCGTGATCGGGGGCATTTTGTGCCTTCTCGTAAGTTATATAAGCGCGCGGACCGGCATCATCGGGGAGTACATCGCCCACACTGCCACGGGCGGAGTGATCGAGGCCCGCCACACGTTCGGAGTGATCTCGCCGACCGACCACGCGGCCCACCTCCTCTTCATCGTCACGGCCTCATGCATGCTGCTCATCCGCTCCCAGGAAAGGAAATGGTATCACTGCCTCGCATTTCTTCCGATGCTGTTCTCTTATTTTCTGGCATACCGGTACAACCGCGCGAGGATCGCGTCATTTTGCATTCTCCTCGTCATCCTGATCACAGTCGTGCGGGAGCTCCATGCGGAGTTCCTGTCCGGCCGCACGCCAAAGCTTCCCTCCGCCCTTAAAAGAGCGGTCACGGTCGTCTTCGCGGCGCTCTCCTTACTCTATCTGGTCTTTTTTATCTGGAGCGCATACATGATGCGGCAGAAGGACCCGGCCTCCGTCCGGATTCCGTTCCGGAGCCTTCTTGCGTCCTTCATGGATCTGACCTCGATCGATCACCGGATCGAGGTCTCGCAGATGTCCTTTCGGACCTATTCTCCTGGCCTCTTCGGCCAGGAGATCCGTGAGGTCGGATTCGGCGGGGGCAGGAACCCCACGCTCGAGACGTACACGTTCATGGACATCTCCTACGTCAAGATTCTCTTTGTCGGAGGCATCCTCTTCACCATAGTCATTCTCGGGCTCATGACGTACATCCAGTTCAAAAATCTCCGGGAGAAGCTCTACGCGTGCATTCTTCTCCTTACCGTCATCGCGCTCGACTGCCTCTTTGAGCACCATATCTACGAGCTTAGCTACAACGTCTTCCCTCTCCTTGCGTTCGCGGTCTGGGCGGGCAAAGGAGCGCTGCCTGAAAGAAGAGCTTCACTTCGATCCCGCAAGCCTTCTTAAGACGGGACGCATAAGCTCGCGCAGCGTCTCATTTTTGAAGACCAGGAGAATCAGCGCATAGGCAAGGACGCTTAGTGCCACCGCCGCAGCGGTCCTTGGGAACATGCCTCCGATAAGGGATTTCATGAGGACACAGATCCCGGCGATCGCGGCGCACCCGGCTGCAACCGACAGCAGTTCCCTTGCGATGCCGCTGACACGCACATATCTCCTCGAGAAGACATACGCGATAATGCATGTGACCGCCTCTGCGATCACGGTAGTGATGGCGGCGGCGCGGTCCCTTAAGACCGGGATGAGGATCAGGTTAAGAAGGACGTTCGACACCGCGCTGATCGAAGTCGCGCACAGGATGATCTTCTCGTGGTGGTACGGGATCAGCACGCACTGGGTGTAGAGGAACGCGAACAGCGAGAAGACGATCGCCGCGCCGAGGATCGCAAGATCCGCCGCTCCGGGAAGATATTCCTTTCCTCCCGCGAGATAGGTGATCTCTTTGCCAAGGAAGATCACACCGGTGGATGCCGGGAGGAGGAGGGTCAGGATCGTCCGAAACGCGCGACGGAAGGTGGCGTTGAATTCCTCCGCGTCCCCTCTTTGAGCGAGCATGGAGAACCGGGGGATCGTGACAATGAGCACCGCGCTCATCAGGTTCTTGATGATGGTGTAGATCTTGGAAGCCGTCGTATAGAGCCCGACCGTATAGTTGTCCGTCATGAATCCAAGCATGAGGATGTCCAGGCTCACATAGATCGTGATCGCCACGTTTGATGAAAAAATGATGAGAACCGGGCGGATGTGCTTCCTCCACGCGGCGAAGTACTCCCTTCCTGTCCGGATGTCGAAATACTTTTTCGAAAACGCGAAATTGATCACATTTGCGCCGACGCTCGCGACCACCGTGATGACGATGTACACGTAGAGATCCGACTCGCTCCGCACAAACAGAAACATCAGCACAAGAGAGATCAGCTGAAAGAGGATGCTCCGGATCGTGATGAACGTGTAGTCCTCATTGATCTGGTAGATCCACTCCACTCCGAGCGTGGTGAAGAAGATCTCAATGCTGAAGAGAAGGATGGCGGTCCTTAACTCATGGAACTTCGGGACGGTCACGAGAAGGATCCCGAGGAGGGCGTAAGCCGCGGCCGTGGACATCAGATTGAGCGCAAACACTTCGTTCGAGAAGCGGCTGATCTTCTCCCTGTCCTCCCTCAGTCCCGCGCCCTCGCGGATGGCGTAGGTGCTGATGCCGAGGGCGGCTATGAGAAGGAAGTAGCTGACGACGGAGCTGCTGAACTGATAGATCCCGACATTTTCAACCTGCAGCACCCGCAGGATGTAGGGCATGGTGATCACCGGGAAGATCGTCGCGGTGATTCTCCGGATGCCGTTCAGGGCGGCATTTTTCCTTATGGAATTTCTGTGTTCTTTTGTCCCGCTCATCCTGTCACTCCTTGAGGGTCTCCCTCCGCCGCCCCGTTTCCCGCGCCGGAGGGGTATCCTTGTAATATAACATCTATTTGACCTTTTTGCAGTAACGAGATAGAATAACTGTGGTATTATTCAAGGAACCGGCAGCATCTTATGCCGGATAAACGCCACTACTTACGAAGAAGGATGCCTTAAAAGGACAGCGGTCGCATGGGTTATATTGCCGGAGCTCTGTGCGGTGGTCTCTCATTTTTGAAGAAGGACAGCAAGCTGGTGTATTTCATCACTTTCCTCTTTGCATGGATTCTGTTCGGCTTCAACACGATGAACCTGGACTACCTGAACTATAAGGCGCGCTACGAAGGAGCAGGGGGTCTCATATCCGAGCCTCTCTTTTTGTATACTCTGAAAGTATTCTCCCGGCTCGGTCTCACCTACCAGCAGTTCCTCCTCATCTTCTCGCTCGCAGGGCTCCTTCTCATGAGCGCCGCGATCCTCACCTATTCCCCCTTCCCGGCGCTCGTTCTGTTCTTCTATATTCTCTTTCCCTTCTGCCTCGACACCGTGCAGATCCGCTTTTTCATGGCCTCTGCGCTGATCCTTTTTTCCGCCTTTTTTCTGCTCAAGTTTCAGACGGCGCCGAAGTTCCGCTTCATTCTCCTCTATTTCCTCTTCATGGCGGCCGCCGTGGGCATGCACTACTCCGCCCTCTTCTTCATCCCTTTCTGCGTGCTCTTTTTGCGCAGGGAGAGGGCGTCATTTTTCCTCTATATCCTCGTGCCGGCCGGCATCATCGTCATCCCGGCCATGCTGCCCTTCCTCTCGGAGATCTTCAGCTCCTTCATCAGCATGCAGAAGGTCAACTCCTGGCTCCGGGGCGGCTCGCCCGCGACCCTCACGCGCCTGATCCGCCTGATCGTCTGCAGGGGAGGAATCCTGTTCCTTATCATCCTCGCATCCCGCATGCCTCAGTTCGATGACGCGGAAGGGGAGGACACTAGGGGCAGGGAGCGCATCGACAGCACGCTCTTTCTCCTTGCTCTCTACTGCCTGCTCTTCACCTCCTTCGAGATCTTTCTCGGGCGGGAGTACGAGCGGCTCTGCCGTCCCGCGTTTGTCTTCGCGTGGATCTACATCACGAGGAAGATGTCTCACTGCGAGGCTTCGGTCCGTCTCATTATGTGGGGCCTGTGTCTGGGAGTCATCCTGGTCAATTTCTATTCCATCCTCTTCCTCGGCACGGCCGTCGGCGGAGACAGGATGTTTGACACCGTATTTCTCAATATGTTCAAAATGAATGCCGTCTTATAAAATGCATGAAAATGCAGAAACCGTTCGCTTTGCAAAGGAGAGGACACGCCATGAACCAGAACCGTGCACGCATGAAAGCAGATGCCCCGATGGACCTCGTCGATCTCATCAAGCGGCTTATTATCGAATGGAGGGCCATTCTCCTCTTCGCCGCGCTGATGAGCCTTCTGTTTTTCTTCGTCTATCAGAGACAGCAGGCCCGGAAGGCTCCCGGGGTTCAAAAAGAGCAGCCGCAGGAAGCCTCTCAGGCGGACATAAGCGCAGGCAGCCTGCGCGCAGGTCTTACCGATGCGGACTACAACTCCGTCATGCTCGCCGTGAGGGACGCGAGCCTCATCAGCGACAGGAGCAGGTACCTCGACCAGTCCGTGTGGGTGAACCAGAGTGTGAACGGAGCTCCGACGGTCCGGTATCTTCTGTCCATCGCAGGCAGTCAGGTCACGAGTTCCTCGCTCCGGGCTTACTACAAGTATTTCCTTGAGTCCTCCAGCTTCGTCCAGGCGGTCGGCACGGTCTTTGACAGGACGATCCCCGAAAATGATCTCCGCGAGATGATCGTCCTCGGAATTCCGACCTACTCTGCGTCTGACAGCGCGGGAGATCCCTCCGTCATTGAGATATCCATCCTTCTCACCGGAAATGTCGACAAGGAGGCCCTCGATGAGATCGTCCGCAATGAGATCGCGTCCTGTCACGATACGATTTCCGCTTCGGTCGGAGAGCACACCGCCGAGATCCTCTCAAGCGATCTCCGCATGGGATACGACATCAACGCAGTGACAAGAAAGAGAGAAATCCTCTACGAGCTCTACAACCTGAAGGCTCAGCTGAAATCGACTGTCGGGGAGTTCTCGAGCGCGCAGAACGTTCTCTACAGCAAACTGACGGACGGAAGCGCCGTTAAAGAAGAGGAGGCCGCCGTCCCTGTCGTGACCGACGGAGGAGCCAAAAAGAAATACCTGCTGGCCGGAGCCGCCCTCGCCGTCTTCCTCTACATCGTCATCGCCGTCATCCTGACGCTGATCACTTCGCGAATCCACTCTCCAAAGGAGATGTCCGGCATCCCCTGTCTGGGAGAGCTCCGCCGCTACCGCTCGTCGTCATTTTGGGACAGCCTGTTCCGAAGCCGCCTGTTCTACAGGCTGCTCTACAGGCCCGCCGAGACGAAAAAGGTCGTCGACCTCCTTGGCGTCATGCTCCGTGACATGGATGCATCGACCCTCACGGTCGTCACTTCGCTCTCTCAGGCAGGAAGCGGAAGCGCATCGGAGATCACCTCTTCTTTGGCCGAAGCAGGGATCAGCACCCGGGTCATCGCGCTTGATCCGAAGGAAGCCATCCTCCCCTCTGACCTCACCGGCTCGAAGAACCTCGTTCTCGTCCTGGAAGCCAACTATACAAAATACCGCGATGTCCTGGGACTCTGGTCCATGTGCGACCTCTGCGGCATCCCCGTTCACGGCTACATCCTGACGGGGCGCTGAAGAACATAAAGATAACGTAAAAAGAGCGCGCCGGGAATAAGCAAGAA
>CADCPJ010000388.1 GCA_902803245.1 uncultured Lachnospiraceae bacterium
ATCCTGCTTCTTGTAAGGAGCGACCTCTTTTTCAAACCTCGGAAGTCCGGGCTCGAGGAGATCTGCCGGGCGGCAGGTGATCGGAGTCTCGTCGCCGATAACCTTCTTCTGGATCTCCGGATTGACCGGAAGGGTTGTCTTGCCGTAGCGGCCGAGGAAGATATCCTTGGTCTCCTGCGGAACGACCTTGTATCTCTCGCCGGTCAGGATGTTCATAACGGCCTGTGTGCCAACGATCTGGGAGGAAGGTGTGACGAGCGGAGGCTCGCCCATGTCCTCGCGGACGCGCGGAACTTCCTCAAGCACATCGTAGAACTTGTCCTCGGCGTGCATGTTGGCCAGCTGGCTGGTCAGGTTCGAGAGCATGCCTCCCGGCACCTGATACTGCAGGGTCTTGATGTTGACGCCCAGGTTCTTCGGATTCATGAGTCCGCTGTCGAGATATTTTTCCCTGATCGGACGGAAGTAGTCGGCGATCTCAGCGAGAGCGTCGAGGTCGAGGCCGGTGTCATAAGGAGTGCCCTTGAACGCGGCAACCATGACCTCGGTGGCAGGCTGGGATGTGCCGAGAGCGAACGGGCTCATGGCGCAGTCCAGAATATCACAACCTGCCTCAGCGGCCTTCATGTAAGCCATGGAAGCTTCGCCGGAGGTGTAGTGGGTGTGCAGCTCGATCGGAAGGTTCGTGTTCTCCTTGAGGGCCGTGACGAGCTCCGCCGTTGTATACGGGAGCAGGAGGCCGGCCATGTCCTTGATGCAGATGGAGTCCGCGCCCATCGCTTCGACGTCCTTCGCTGCCTTTACCCAGTATTCGAGGGAGTAGGCGTCGCCGAGCGTGTAGGAAAATGCGATCTGCGCCTCGCCGCCTTCCTTCTTCGTCGCCTTCACCGCTGTCTCCAGGTTGCGGAGATCATTGAGGCAGTCGAAGATACGGATGACGTCAATGCCGTTCGCGATGGATTTCTGTACGAAGTACTCGACGACGTCGTCCGGATAGGGCTTGTAGCCGAGGATGTTCTGCCCGCGGAAGAGCATCTGAAGCTTTGTGTTCTTGAAGCCGGCGCGGAACTTTCTGAGTCTGTCCCACGGATCCTCGTGGAGGAAACGGAGAGCCGCGTCGAACGTCGCTCCGCCCCAGCACTCAACAGCGCGGAAACCGATCTTGTCCATCTTCTCGACGATCGGAAGCATCTCATCCGTCGTCATTCTCGTCGCGATCAGGCTCTGATGGCCATCGCGCAGGACGGTCTCTGTAATTTTTACAGGCTTTTTCGTAATTTCAGCCATGATTAATCTCCTCTTTACGATTTTGTAATGTATGGCAGGTCCGTTTCACCTGCCATATCGCATGTAAGCCGCAGGCAGCCAAGACAAGTGCTCAGATGCCGTAAATCGCCATGAATGTTCCGGCCGCGACAGCGGTTCCTATGACACCGGCGACGTTCGGCCCCATGGCATGCATCAGCAGGAAGTTTGTCGGATCCGCTTCGGATCCCACCTTCTGTGACACTCGCGCAGCCATCGGGACGGCCGAGACGCCGGCTGAACCAATCAGCGGATTGATCCGGCCATGGGTCACATTCTTCAGCACCTGTCCCAGCAGCATACCGCCTGCCGTTCCGAATATGAAGGCTACAAGTCCGAGAACCACGATCTTGATCGTGCTGACATTGAGGAACGCAGCCGCACTTGTCGTTGCTCCGACGGATGTGCCGAGGAAGATAACGACGATGTACATAAGGGCATTGCTGGCGGTCTCTGTGAGCTGGTGGACGACGCCGGACTCGCGGAAGAGATTGCCGAGCATCAGCATGCCGACGAGCGGAGCGGTTGTCGGAAGAATCATGCAGACCACGATCGTGATGACGATCGGGAAGAGAATCTTCTCAAGCTTGGAGACCGGACGAAGCTGAGCCATCTTGATCTTTCTGTCCTTCTCGGAGGAGAAGAGCTTCATGACCGGAGGCTGAATGATCGGAACCAGCGACATGTAAGAATAGGCCGCCACGGCGATCGGTCCGAGGAGTTCTGTCTGCTGAAGCTTTGTGGCGAGGAAGATGGAAGTCGGTCCATCCGCTCCGCCGATGATGGAGATCGCCGCAGCCGCCTTCCCGTTGAATCCGAAGAGGATCGCGAGGAAGTAAGCGACATAGATGCCAAGCTGGGCAGCAGCGCCCATCAGGAAGGAAATCGGGTTCGCGATCAGGGGACCGAAGTCCGTCATCGCGCCGACGCCCATGAAGATGAGGGACGGGAGAAGGCTCCATTCGTCCAGAGTGTAGAAATAATACAGCATGCCGCCGACGCCGTTGGAAGAATCCGCAGGCCTCATCATAATATCCGGATAGATATTGACGAGCAGCATACCAAACGCAATCGGTACAAGCAGAAGCGGCTCATAGCCCTTCGCTATCGCCAGGAACAGGAAGACCAGCGCGACAAGAATCATGACGTAGTTGCCCCACGTCAGATTCATGAAAGCGGTCTGCTGACCGAGGTTTGATAAGGTTCCAAGTATGTTCATCTATCTTGACCTCCGAAAGCCTTTTAGTTCAGGGTAGCCAGAAGATCGCCGGACTCTACCTGAGCGCCGACAGTCACGTTGATGCTTGCGATCGTCCCTGCTTCGGGAGCAACCACCGGAATTTCCATCTTCATGGACTCAAGGACGATGATCGGATCGCCCGCGTTCACCTGATCGCCGACGGATGCGGGAATCTGGAAGACCTTTCCGGGAACGGAAGCTGCAACTTCGATTCCGCCTGCCGCAGCTGCGGGAGCCGGTGCAGCTGCCGGTGCCGGAGCGGGAGCAGCTGCCGGTGCCGGAGCAGGAGCAGGAGCCGCTGCGGGCGCTGCCGCGACAGGGGCTTGAGGCGCTGCGCCGCCCTCTTCAACTGTGACAACATAAGCCGTTCCATTGACAGTAATTGTATAATTCTTCATCTTTCATTCCTCCTATAGAGTCGATCAGTGCCATTTGTTGTTATGAAGCCGTCTGATGGAACGGACGACATATCCCTTAGAGTCTTCAGCATTCGGGTCGCCGGCCGCAAACAGTCTGACCGGTTTTCCTTCGTAAGCCGAGATCGCAGCCGCGATGACGGCGATGAGTTCCATATCCTTCGCGAGATTGTCCTCTTCAGCCTTCGGAGCAGATGCCGCCTGAGGAGCTGCAGCTGCCTTTGGAGCGGGAGCCGCCTTCGAAGATACTTTTGCAGCCGCCTTCTTCGCGTCCTTGTTCTCGGGCTTTACCTCTCCGCCGACCTTGTTGACGAACTTGAAGCAGCTGATGATCAGGCTGAGGCCCACCAAAATGGCGAACACCACGAGCAGCCCGGTGACCGTGTTTCCGGCCGCGACGCCCATCTTCGCCCCGAGAGTCGACGAGG
>CADCPJ010000389.1 GCA_902803245.1 uncultured Lachnospiraceae bacterium
CCGACCGAAGCGGAGCGTAGACCTCTGAACGCCCACAATGAGGGACGCAAAGCGTCCCGAATGCTGGGGGTGCTGAATAGTTACCAACATTTTAAACCATTTGGCTATAGCCGTCAATTTCCATCGCAAGGGCAGACATATGTTTCACGGTATATGTTTCACGGCAGTTCGGCCCGAATGTGTTTCACGATTATGTTTCACGGCAGTTCGGCCCGAATGTGTTTCACGATTATGTTTCACGATTGTATTTCACAAGATGCGGCTGTTCCGCGCATCTAAATCCGCTTGATTCCCGCAGCGCAAAGAAGAGGCCAGCCTTTCGGCGACCTCTTCTTTGTGTCTTAAATTGAGGGGGGAGATAGTAGTGGTTCATCAACTATCTGAAAGTATCTTATCAGGAAGATGTGTACAATCTATGTAGCAGTATAGATGGAATTATGAAAAATGAAAAAATGTTATTGACGCCTTTTCTCCCGCTCACAGGTCATTGACGATGAGCGTACCCGCTTTCTCGAGATAGGCCGCCTTTGCGCGGGGTATGGAGGTGATGATCGCGCGGCGCTTCTTTCCGAGCTCGACGAAATCGATCGCAGCCTCGAACTTCGGGCGCATGGAGCCCTTCTCAAAATGGTTCTCCTCCATGTAGTTGCGGGCCTGCCGGACGTCGATGCGGCCGATCGTCTTCTCATTTTGAGATCCGTACCTAAGTGAGACCTCGTCCACGGAAGTGAGGATCATCAGCGTATCCGCGGAAAGCTCAATCGCCAGGAGCCCGCTGATCAGGTCCTTCTCTATGACCGCCGACGCGCCGCGCAGGTCGACTCCCTGCTCAATGACAGGGATCCCGCCGCCTCCGCAGCAGATGACAATCCGGCCGCTCTCAAGAAGTGCCCTGATGGTGTCGATCTCGATGATCTCCTTCGGAGACGGCGACGCCACGATTCTGCGGTATCCGCCCTTTACCCTGGTCACGAAATTGCCTTTTCTCTCCTCCGCTTCCGCCTCTTCTTTGGTGAGCACCCTCCCGATGACCTTGGACGGCTTGTAAAATGCCTCGTCGTAAGGATCGATCAGCACCTGTGTCATGACCGTGCAGACGGATTTCCTGATCCCGCGCGTGATGAGTTCGGCCCGTATCGCGTTCTGGAGGTCGTAACCGATGTAGCCCTGGCTCATGGCCGAGCACACCGACATCGGCGCTGGTGTGTACTCCGGGTGGTTCTGGGCAAACTCGCCAAGAGCCATGTGAATCATGCTGACCTGCTGCGAGTTGCTGTGGGTAATGGCGACGTTCGTCCCCATTTCCACGAGATCCGCCACCGCTTTTGCAGCTTCCTTCGTTGCCCTCTTCTGCTCGGGAAGCGTCGTTCCAAGTGCTCTGTGTCCCAGTGCTATCACCACGGTCTTCTTATCCACGGCCATACCTCCTTCGCTTCCAGTCTAAGCGAATCATTCCTGCAGAAGAAGCTTCCTGTCCAGGCGAGCCTTTGCTGCGGCAGAAGCTTCCTGTCCGGATGAACCATTACTGCGGCAGAAAAATGCTAAAAGATCGACGATATCGCAAAAAACAGCAGCACCACCACGCCGAGGACGATGCGGTACTTTCCGAACACCTTGAAGTCGTGCTTTCGGATATAGGCCATCAGGAATCGGATCGCCGCCACCGACACGGCAAATGCCACTGCCATGCCGAGGGCTATGAGGAGCCCCTGACCCGAAGTGAGCGAGGCGCCTCCCTTTATATACTTCACAGCCTTTAGCAGCGAGGCGCCGAGCATCGTAGGAACGGCCAGGAAGAAGGTGTACTCCGAGGCGCATTTTCTGGACATGCCAAGGAGAATCCCCCCGAGAATCGTGGCGCCTGAGCGGGAAGTGCCCGGAATGATTGCGAGAGCCTGGAAAATGCCGATGAGAAGAGCCAGTCTGAATGAGATCTGGCCGATCTTCCGCACCTCCGCCTTCCTGCCCGCGTTCCGGTTCTCGACGACGATGAACAGGATGCCGTAAACAATCAGCATGATCGCCACGACAATGTAGTTGTAGAGGTGCTCCTCGATCCAGTCGTCCAGGGTGAGCCCGATCACCACGGCCGGCAGGCAGGACACGGCGATCTTCAGCCACATCACGACCTTCGGGATCTGGAATATGCTCGCCGCTTTGCTGACGCCTTTTGCTTTCGGGTCCGGCATCTGGAACGGCCAGAGCCGCGGGAAGTACAGCAGGATGACAGCCAGGATCGCACCGAGCTGAATCACCACGAGAAAGAGCGACCAGAAGGGATCCTTCTCATCGATGCCAAACAGCTCATATAGAAGGAGCATATGTCCTGTGGAGCTGATCGGAAGCCATTCCGTGATGCCTTCCACAATCCCGAGTACGAGTACCTTGATAAATTCAAACATAAAAGTCCGTCCCTCTTCCGGTTTTTCGTCACGCGCCGTCTGACAGCATCAAACAGCTCTTTACTTGCCGTACTCCTTTTTAAGGAGGATCGGCGTCACGATCGAGCTTACGAGGATGAGCAGGATCACCGCAGTGAAAAAGTCTGCGGTCAGAAGTCCCGCGGTGAGCCCTTTCTGGGCAGTGATGAGGGCCACCTCGCCCCTCGTCATCATGCCGGTACCAATGATCAGCGAGTCGCGCTTCTTAAAGCCGAGCAGCCTTGCGCACCCGCCGCAGCCGAATACTTTTCCGGCCAGCGCGACCAGCACGAACAAAATGCTGAAAATGAACAGTTTCGGGCCCATGCCCGAGAACGTCGTCTTAAGCCCGATCCCCGTGAAAAAGAGCGGCGCAAAGATCATATAGGAGCTGATATCCACGCGCCTCTCGATGTACTCCGCATCGCTTAAGTTGCAGAGGATCACGCCGGCGACATACGCACCCGTGATGTCCGCGATGCCGAAATATTTCTCCGCGACATAGGCCAGAGCAAAACAGTAGCACAGGCTCACGATGGGGATTCTGCGCGTGTGGGTAAACCTGCGGTCGAGCCAGGCCATACCCCTGTACACGAGGAATCCGGACGCGATCGCAATGGCAAAGAAGAGAATCACCTTAAGAAGCACCATCCCGATGTTGTCGCTGTTTCCGCCGCCTCCCGCCATGCCGATCACGACGGTCAGGACGACAATTCCGATGACGTCATCGATGATCGCCGCGCTCGTGATGGTCGTTCCGACCGTATCATTTAGTTTTCCAAGTTCTTTGAGGGCAGCAACCGTGATGCTGACCGAAGTCGCCGACATGATGGTTCCGACGAAAAGGCCTCTGGTCACATCTCCGCCGAAGAAAACCATGTAGAGAAGCATCCCGAGGACCAGGGGAACCGCGACGCCGGCGCAGGCGATCACGGTGGCTTTCGGCCCCGTCTTCCTCAGCTCCTTCAGGTTCGTCCCCAGGCCGGCCTCAAACATCAGCATGATGACGCCGATCTCCGCCATCATCGTCAAAAAGTCCGACCCCTTGACAAACCCCAGCACGGCCGGTCCGACCAGGAGGCCCGCAACGATCTCGCCCACTACCTCCGGGGCGCCGATCTTTCTGGCCAGAATGCCGAATACCTTTGCCGAAAGCAGAAGAATCGCCAGATCAAGGAGATACGTTTCCATCGCTTTTCACCTCATACAGCAAGAACAAAATAAAATGGGCGCTGACGGAAACGTCGGAAGCAGCAAAAGCTGCGGAAACAGCAATACCCCCGGAAGCAGGAAAGCTCCGGAAGCAGAAAAGCTCCGGGCCCGCTTTCATAAAGCGGGCCCGGAGCCTTCTTAAATGCAGGAGGCGGGACTTGAACCCGCACTATGTTGCCATAACAGGCACCTGAAGCCTGCGCGTCTGCCAATTCCGCCACTCCTGCGA
>CADCPJ010000390.1 GCA_902803245.1 uncultured Lachnospiraceae bacterium
CCAGACGGGGACCCTCGTCGCAATGCCTCTCTTCTCGTAGGCCGTCATCCCCAGGTCCATCACGCCGTCCTCATATCCGGCAAATGTACTGACCGGGAGGTCGTCTCCTTTCTGCAGGTTGATCGGATCGAGAATCTTTGTAACCACCTCGGGAACGTCCCTTGCTTCTTCCGGGGCATCTTCGGCGGTCTTCCAGCTCTCAGGGACGTCGATCCGGACAATTCCGCTGATGCCCGCATCGATGGCCGCGAGGTTTTTGTTAACGACCTCCTCGCCCTTCGCAAAGTAGGTCTTTGCCGCGGCTTCCTTCATATATCGGACGGACTCCTCCGCGGGAATGACCGGCATGAGATGGAAGAAAGCGGACTGGAGAACCATATTGAAATGATTTCCAAGTCCTATCTCCCTCGCGATCTTTGCGGCATCAATCGTATAGAAGGAAATGCCTTTCTCCGCGATCCTCCGCATCGCCTTCGCAGGGATGTGCTTCGGAAGCTCCTCCTCGCTCCAGGGGCAGTTGAGAAGGAATGTCCCTCCGGGTTTGATCTCCGAGACGATGTCAAACTTCTCGATATAGGTCGGGTTGTGGCACGCCACGAAATCCGCGTGCTTCACGAAATAGGAGGAGCGGATCGGCCTGTCCGAAAACCTCAGGTGGCTCTTGGTCACGCCGTAAGACTTCTTTGCGTCATATTCAAAATAAGCCTGGGCAAACTTCGGAGTGTGGGAGTTGATGATCTCCACCGTGTTCTTGTTCGCCCCGACGGTGCCGTCGGAGCCGAGGCCCCAGAACTTGCAGCTGACGACTCCGTCCTCGCTGATGTGGAGTTCGTCCGGTTCCTTGAGGGACAGGTGTGTCACGTCGTCCGTGATGCCGATCGTGAAGCTGTTCTTCGGCTCCGCCGCTTTCAGGTTCTCATAGACGGCGGCGATCTGAGACGGCGTCGTGTCCTTGGAGGAGAGTCCGTAGCGGCCTCCGACCACCTTAAGATCCGACCTGCCGCGAAGCGCCGTGCAGACGTCCTGATAGAGGGGCTCTCCCGCACTTCCGCTCTCCTTGGTCCGGTCAAGGACGGCAATGGATTTCACGCTCTTCGGAAGAGCTCTCGTGAAATGCTTAAGAGAGAAGGGCCTGAAGAGATGAACCTGGACAAAGCCCGTTTTTTCTCCCCTTGCATTCAGGTAATCCACGGTCTCCTCGATGCATCCGCTGACCGAGCCCATGGCCACGATCACGCGCTCCGCATCCTCCGCGCCGTAGTAGTTGAAGAGGTGGTACTCCCTCCCTGTGAGGGCGCTCACCCTGCCCATATACTCCTCCACGATGTTCGGAAGGGCATCGTAGTCCCTGTTGCTGGCCTCCCTGACCTGGAAGAAGATGTCCGAGTTCTGCACGGTCGCGCGCAGCATCGGATGCTCCGGACTGAGGGCGCGGGCGCGAAACGCACCGAGCGCCTCCTCATCTAACATGGAGCGGAGATCCTCGCAGTCCATCTGCTCGACTTTGTCGATCTCGTGAGACGTGCGGAAACCGTCAAAAAAATGGAGGAAAGGCACCCTCCCCCGGATCGCTGACAGGTGTGCGACGCCGGCGAGGTCCATGACCTCCTGGACGCTCCCCGTGCTTAAAAGGGCAAAGCCGGTCTGACGGCAGTTCATCACGTCGGAGTGATCGCCGAAGATCGACAGGGCGTGCGTCCCGACGGTCCTAGACGCCACATGGAGGACGCCGGGGAGCCTCTCGCCGGCGATCCGGTGCATCACCGGAATCATCAGCATGAGGCCCTGGGAGGAGGTAAAGCTGGTCGCGAGCGCACCGGTCTCCAGGGCCCCGTGTACCGCTGCCACGGCGCCCGCCTCCGACTGCATCTCGATCAGCTGAACGGTCTGCCCGAAGAGATTTTTCTTTCCTTTGGCGGACCAGGCGTCCGTCTTGCCCGCCATCGGGGAGGACGGGGTGATCGGGTAGATCGCCGCCACCTCCGTAAAGGCGTAGGCGACGTACGCCGCCGCCTCATTTCCATCGACTGTCACATATACTTTTTTTCTGTCAGCCATTTTTTATCCTTTTCCTTCTTCTGTCCTCACGCTGTCTCAATGCTGGCGTCCTTCTGAAGCCCAAGCTTCTCGATCGCCTGCTCGCGCATCTTGTATTTCTGGATCTTGCCGGCGTCGTTCATCGGGAATCCCTTGACGAAGTCGATGTATTTCGGCACCTTGTGCTTCGCCATGTGGTCGAGGACATATTGCTTCATCTCCTCGACGGTCATCTCCTCGCCTGCCTTCAAAATGATGCAGGCCATGATTTCCTCGCCCATCGCCTTGTCCGGGACGCCGATCACCTGCACGTCGC
>CADCPJ010000391.1 GCA_902803245.1 uncultured Lachnospiraceae bacterium
AGCAGAAGCAACGCTCAACACATAAGAAGCAGAAGCAACACCCATCACAGCAGAAGCAGAAGCAACGCTCAACACATAAGAAGCAGAAGCAACGCCCAATACATTAAGAAGCAGAAGCAACACCCATCACAGCAGAAACAGGAGTAAATGATATGGATATCCGCTTTAGGAGCACGAGAAGCGAACTCGAAGTCACGGCGTCGCAGGCGATACTGCAGGGACTTGGCAAAGACGGGGGACTCTTTGTCCCGACCGCGATCCCTAAGCTCACCGAGTCCTTTGAGGCGCTCGCGCAGATGAACTACCGCGAGCTTGCCTATGCGGTCATGAGCAAATTCCTCACGGATTTCACCGGGGAGGAGCTGCTCGCCTGCATCGAAGGAGCATACGACTCCAAGTTCGACAGCCCGCTCATCGCCCCGCTCGTGAAGGCGGACGGAGCGTATTATCTCGAGCTCTTCCACGGATCCACCATCGCATTTAAGGATATGGCCCTGTCCATCCTCCCTTACCTCATGACGACGGCGGCGAAGAAAAACGGCGTGGACAAAAAGATTGTGATCCTGACCGCCACTTCCGGGGACACGGGAAAGGCCGCGATGGCAGGCTTTGCCGATGTGCCGGGAACGGAGATCATCGTGTTCTACCCGAAGGACGGCGTCTCCCATATCCAGGAGAGGCAGATGGTCACCCAGAGAGGGGAGAACACCCACGTCGTGGCCATCCGCGGGAACTTCGACGACGCGCAGACAGCCGTGAAGAAGATGTTTAACGATCCTGCCATGAACGCGAAGATCGAGGCGGCCGGTTGCCAGTTCTCCTCGGCGAATTCCATCAATATCGGGAGGCTCATCCCGCAGGTGGTATATTATGTTTACTCCTACGCGCAGCTCGTAAAGCGGGGGGAGATCCGCGCCGGGGACGAGATCAACATCACGGTTCCCACCGGCAACTTCGGAAACATTCTGGCGGCATATTACGCGAAGCTCATGGGCCTTCCCGTAAAGAAGCTGATCTGCGCATCCAACATCAACAAGGTGCTCGCCGACTTCTTCGAGACAGGTGAGTACGACAGGAGGAGGGAATTCATCCTCACTTCTTCGCCGTCCATGGATATCCTGATCTCCAGCAACCTGGAGAGACTCATTTACCGGAGCACGGGAAATGATCCCGCGGCGTGCGCGGCATTTATGAAAAACTTAAGCGAAAGCGGCGGGTACAGGATCACTGAGGAAATGAAGAAAACCCTCGGGGATTTCCGGGGCGGCTTCGCGACGGAGGAGGAGAACTTCGCCGGTATCCGCGCCCTCTATGAAAGAAGCGGCTATGTCATCGACACCCACACCGGCATCGCAAATGCCGTGTACCGCCGCTATGCCTCCGAGACGGGCGACAGGACGCCGACGGTCATCGCTTCCACCGCGAGCCCTTACAAGTTCGCCAATGCGGTGGCAGGGGCGATTGCGCCGGATAAGGCTGAGGGAAAGACCGACTTTGAGCTGATTGACGTATTAAAGGAGCTGTCCGGCGTCGCCGAGCCGCCCGCGATCACGGACATCCGCACCGCACCTGTGCGGCATAGCACCGTGTGTGATGTGGACGAGATGCCGGAGACGGTGCTTCGCATACTGGGAATGTGACCCGCACAGGCGACGATCGCGGCTGCCGGTTCTATAAGAAGGATGCATGAACGGGCATGATGAAATGGGAGAGACTGCTGTTAAGGAGCAGGAAGGACGAACGAATTGGCGATGGTGAGATGGGAGAGACTGCTGTTAAGGAGCAGGAGGGACGAACGAATTGGCGATGATGAGATGCGAGAGACTGCTGTTAAGGAGCAGGAAGGATGCATGAACGGGCGATGATGAAATGGGAGAAACTGCTTTCCAGGAGGCGGATCGGGAAGGAAGAGCAATCCGCCGCAAAGAAGGATCTGCGGAGTGAGTTCGAGAAGGACTACCACAGGATTATTGTGAGCGCGTCATTTCGCCGGCTTCAGGACAAGACGCAGGTGTTTCCCCTCGACCGGAGCGACTTCATCCGCACCCGCCTGACCCACTCCCTTGAGGTGTCCTCGATCGGCAGATCGCTGGCCCAGAACATCGGCACGTCGATCGCGGAGGAGGGACTCGACCCTTCCTTTACAGACAGCCACAAGAGGGACATCTGCGACATCCTGCAGTGCGCAGGGCTGATACACGACATCGGAAACCCGCCGTTCGGACACTTCGGAGAGGAATCGATCCGGGAGTGGTTTGCGGGGAAGCTTCCGGAGCTGACGGCACTCGGAAAGCCGGTCAGGGAGATCCTGACAAAGCAGCAGTATGAGGACCTGCTTCATTTTGAGGGAAATGCGCAGGGGCTCAGGATGGTGACCCGCCTGGATTACCCGGCCGAGCGGTACGGGATGAACCTGACGTGCGGGCTGATCTCCGCCATGATCAAATACCCGACGCCTTCGACGGCGGTCGACGCGGGGTCGAAGGACCTGAAGCGGAGAAAAGCGGGCTATTTTTCGTCCGAGGAGGAGATCTTCCGGATGATCGACGAGGAGTGCGGCACCGATGGAGCCAGAAATCCCCTGACCCTCATCCTCGAGGCGGCGGACGACATCGCCTACGCGACGGCGGATATCGAGGACGCATTCAAGAAAGGATTCTTCAGCTACGGCACATTGACGGAGGAGCTGCAGCTGCGCGGGGTCGCAAAGCCGCTCAGGGAAAAGCTCGGAGACAATTTTGACCTGGCCCGGCTCACGGGCCTCATGGGCCCGGACGAGTACGCTGTCCGGACCTGGCTGAGACAGATGCAGGACTACCTCATCGTGGCTGCAACGGAAGGCTTCACCGCGAATTACGGCGCTATTATGGAGGGCAGGTTTGGCGGGGAGCTGATCAGCGGGCGCGGCCCGTCGACGCTTTTAAAGGCGCTGAAGCAGATCGCCTACGACTACGCATTTACATCGATGTCGATCTTTAAGACGGAGATCGCGGCCAACCACGTCCTCACTTACCTTCTGGACATCCTCGTGCCCGCGGCCCTTGCATATGACAGCGGGGAGCGGATCGGGCTCATGGAAGAGAAGTACCTGTCCCTCATTCCGGAGAACTACCGGCAGGTGTACCAAAAATGGTCAAGCGGCCTTGGCGGCGGGGAGCGGTGCTTCGGGCGGATCCTTCTGGCGACGGATACGATCAGCGGCATGACGGATTCCTATGCCAGGGACCTCTACACGGAGCTCACCGGGATCAGCAGCTAAACCGCCCTTTTGTTGCCTTGACCCGTATCATGGAATCGTTTATAATTGATTTACCTGGAATGTGCGATCCCCTATTTTATTCTGAACCTACACTAGACATAAGGGATTCCTACATAGCCGGCTTCGATGTCAGGCCTCATCTCCGTACAGAGGAAGGCAGAGAGCCGGGTGCGGTTACCCACCTGGCGCAGGCTAGGTGTCAGTTCTATAGGAACGGCATTCCGGGATATGAAAAGAGTCATGGATATGACTCTTTCATTGTGTTCTTGTACTGGTTAACCCTGGTAATTGCCGAAGGCTTCTGCCCGGATTAACTGCATATAGGGGAAACGGGATTATCTGCTTTTGCAGGCAAGTTCCGTTAACGACTATATAAAACCATGATAGGATAAGGAAAGGAATTCATGAAGATCGAAAGCAGTTCATTTGGAACGACGGAGGGCGGCTGTCCGGTAACCGCCTATACGATTACCAACAATCAGGGAGCATACATCACCGTGATCGACTACGGCGCGGTTCTTAAGAACATCGGCATGCCGGACAGGAACGGAAAGATCATCGATGTGGCTCTCGGCTACGACAATGTTGCCTCCTACGAGGTCAACCCGCCTCATTTCGGGGCGACGATCGGGCGCAACGGCAACCGCATCGAGGGCGGGGCGTTCAGCCTCGAGGGCGTCGATTACCAGCTCGCGAAAAATGAAAATGACCGCAACAATCTTCACAGCGGACCGGACGGCTATGAGTTCCGGATGTGGAATGCAAAGGCGGACGAGACGAACGGCTGCGTCTCCTTCTCGCTTTTAAGCCCCGACAAGGACCAGGGGTTCCCGGGAGAATTCCGCGTGACCGTGACCTACATGCTGACCGAGTCCAACAAGGTAAAGATTCATTACGAGGGAAGGTGCGACCGCGCGACCATCGCGAATATGACCAACCACTCGTATTTCAACCTGAACGGACACGACTCGGGCTCCGTCATGGAGCACCTCCTTCAGATCGATGCCGACGGCTTCGTCCCTGTCGATGAGTACTCGATCCCTTACGGGACGGTCGAGAACGTCGAGGGAACGCCGTTCGACTTCAGGAAGGCAAAGAGGATCGGCCTCGATGCCGGCACAAAGGACGAGCAGCTTGAGCACACCGGCGGATACGACCACAACTTTGCATTAAACGGCACGGGACTCAGAAACGTTGCCTTTGCGGCGGGAAACCTAAGCGGGATCACGATGCAGGTCATGACGGATCTGCCGGGCATCCAGTTCTACGCCGGCAACATGATCAGCGGACCTGCCGGAAAGGGCGGAACCGTCTACAAGCCGCACGACGGGTTCTGTCTTGAGACGCAGTATTTCCCGAACAGCGTCAACGTGCTCGCTTTCGAGAGCCCGAAGCTCCCGGAGGGAGAGGTCTACAGCACGACGACCTGCTACACGTTCGGCGTCGAATAAATCAGACAGTATTCAATCGGATTGCCTTTGGCAATAGGATGATCAGAGCAAAGGCACATAAGTGATCAAAAATGTTTTAAAGATTATCGGCTCCTTCTTCGGAAGAATGCAGCAGGATCACATGGGCGCATATGCAGCAACATGCGCCTATTTTATTATGATTTCATTTGTGCCTTTCCTGATGATCTTCATGGCCCTTGCGGGGACGTTCCACTCCGACGTGCCCGCGATCATGGAGGGGTTTCTTTCGATCATTCCGTCCGGCTTAAAAGCTTATGTCGGGGCCGTGATCGAGGAAGTGGGTTCCAAGTCGTATGTCTTTGTGCCGCTGTCGGTTCTTGTCCTTGTGTGGTCCGCGGCGAAGCTCTTTCACGCGCTGACCAACGGGCTCAACGTGATCAGCAGGGTGCAGGAGACGAGAGGCTGGTTCTACTTAAGACTCCGCTCCGTGATGCTTGTGCTCGTGTTCTTCGTGTTCATCTGGATCGCGCTCGTCATGAACATGTTCGGGCAGAACATCGAGGAGTGGTTTCATTCGACATTTCCGAGGATTCATGATATCCTGCGCTTTCTCTACTCCTTCCGGGCTCTCTTCGGCTACTTCGGACTCATTCTTCTGTTCCTCTTCATATACAAGTTTCTTCCGAACTGCCGCTATACGTTCCGGAGCCAGTTCCCCGGCGCGCTCATCGTCTCGACGGTATGGATGTTCTTCTCGTACCTCATGTCGCTCTACTATGAGCACAACCGCAACTTCAATGATATGTACGGGAGCATGACGGGCATGATCCTTGCCATGATCTGGCTGTATTTCTGCGCCTACTTCCTTCTCTTCGGGGCAGAACTGAACCGGGTGCTCTACGAGGACCCGGAGGACAACGTGTTCATCAACACGCTCGATGTTGTGAAGGACGCGACGGCGAAGAAGAAACAGCAGATCGCAGAGGAGCTGGACGAGCACTCGGTGTGGAGACCTCTCGCAGACGAGGAGGCGGAGCTGCCCGTCTACCAGCCCAAGGACATTGAGATCAGGTGGCTCGACGAGAATGAAGAGGAGATGAAGTCGGCGCAGGTCTTCCTTGAGGCCCTCGCGAGAAATGCGAAAATGCCCGGGGCAGCGGCCGATCCGATCGCGGCCGGGATCGTCCATCCGCTTAAGGACGGGATGGCAGAAGAGGAAGAGGCGCATCTTGCAGCAAAGAAGAAGGAAGAGCGCAGATTCGAGGAGGGCGGCTGGACTTGCGGCGTCATCCTCAACGATCAAGTGGTCAGCGGGACATCCGATAAGGATCCCGATGAGAAAGTAGTAAACCTGGCAGGAGGCAGCAATGAGTGGAATTGAAGAAACATTAAGACAGATCGAACAAGAGGCCGACAGGCAGATCGCGGAAGCGAAGGGCATGGACGCCCTCAATGACATCCGCGTGGCATTTCTTGGCAAGAAGGGGTCCCTGACATCCGTCCTGAAATCGATGAAGGACGTATCCCCTCAGGACCGCCCGCAGGTCGGCAAGTGGGTAAATGACGCGAGGGCGCGCATCGAGCAGAAGATGGAGGAGAACCGCGCAAAGCTCGAGGCGGAGCTCATGAACAGGCGGCTTGAGGCCGAGAAGATCGACGTCACGATGCCCGCGAGAAAGCAGAGGATCGGTCACCGCCATCCGAACACGATCGCCTTGGAGGAAGTGGAGCGGATCTTCGTCGGCATGGGGTACGAAGTGATCGAGGGCCCCGAGATCGAGTACGACGACTACAATTTCACGAAGCTCAACATCCCGGCCAATCACCCCGCGAAGGACGAGCAGGACACCTTCTACATCACCGACGAGATCCTTCTTCGGACGCAGACCTCTCCGGTCCAGGCCCGAATCATGGAGCAGGGCCGCCTTCCGATCCGCATGATCGCGCCGGGAAGAGTGTTCCGCTCCGACGAAGTGGATGCGACGCACAGCCCGTCCTTCCATCAGATCGAGGGACTCGTGATCGACAAGGGGATCACATTCGCGGACCTGAAAGGGACGCTGGAAGTATTTGCCAAGGAGCTCTTCGGAGAGAACACGAAGACGAAGTTCAGGCCGCACCATTTCCCGTTCACGGAACCTTCGGCCGAGATGGACGTCTCCTGCTTCAAGTGCGGAGGCAAGGGATGCCGCTTCTGCAAGGGAGAGGGCTGGATTGAGATTCTGGGATGCGGCATGGTCCATCCCCATGTCCTCGAGATGTGCGGGCTTGACCCGAAGGAGTACGGGGGCTTCGCGTTCGGCGTGGGGCTGGAGAGAATTGCCCTTTTAAAATACGAGATCGACGACATGCGCCTTCTCTATGAAAATGACATCCGCTTCTTAAGCCAGTTTTAACTTCTTAAAGGGGAAATAAAGATATGAATACATCACTGTCATGGATGAAAGCCTATGTACCGGACCTCGACGTCACTCCGAAGGAATATATGGACGGGATGACGCTCTCCGGGACGAAGGTGGAAGGATATACGGAACTCGACGCTTGCCTCGACCGGATTGTGGTCGGCGAGGTGCTGACCTGTGAGGCGCATCCGAACTCGGACCACCTGCATGTCTGCACCGTAAATGTCGGGGAGGGCGAGCCGCTCCAGATCGTCTGCGGAGCGCCGAATGTGGCCGCCGGCCAGAAAGTGCCGGCCGTCCGGGTGGGCGGCAGCGTCGCCGGGACGCACAGCGGCGGCAGCGCGGAGGGCGGTGTGAAGATCACTGCCGGGAAGCTCCGCGGGGTGGAGTCATTTGGCATGATCTGCTCCATCGATGAGCTCGGAAGCTCGAGCGAATTCTATCCGGAAGCACCGTCGGACGGCATCTACGTCTTCCCTGAGGATACGGAGATCGGCGCGGACGCCGTGAAGCTCCTCGGCCTCAATGACGCCGTATTCGAGTACGAGATCACCTCGAACCGCGTGGACTGCTACAGCGCGATCGGGATTGCCCGCGAGGCGGCGGCCACATTCGGAAAGGAATTCCACGAGCCCGTCATGAAGGAGACGGGAAATGACGAGGACGTGAA
>CADCPJ010000392.1 GCA_902803245.1 uncultured Lachnospiraceae bacterium
AAGATCGGCCAGATCATGTCCAGCCGTGTGGACCTTCTGCCGGAGAGATACTGCAAGGAGCTCGAGAAACTGCGCCAGAACGTGCAGGAGCTCGATCCCGCCCTTGCCCGCGCCGTGATTGAGGAGCAGACCGGGAAGAAGATCGACGAGATCTACAGCGAGTTCCGCGACAAGCCCTTGGGCTCCGCTTCCGTCGGCCAGGCCCATTATGCCGTGTTAAAGGACGGGAGAAAGGTTGTGACCAAGGTCCGCCGGCCGTACATCGCGGACATGATGCGCCAGGACTTTGTTCTTCTTAGGAAGATCGCAAAGCTGATCGGCGTTGTGGCGGAGGGATCGGATGACTCGGAGGATCAGCTCGACCTGATCCAGGTGATCCAGGAATTTGAGAAGGTCACCGAGGAGGAGCTCGATTTCCGAACAGAGGCGAAGAACACGAAGTTCTTCAAAGAGAACTGCATCGAGGACGAGAATGTGATCACCTGCCCCGAAGTCATTGATGAGCTGACGACGGAGTGCATGTTCACGATGTCCTTTGTGGACGGCTACTCGATCTCGAAGAAAGACCGCGTCATCGAGGACGGCTACGACGCAGAGGGAATCGGCCGCGCCATCGTTGACAACTACGTGCACCAGGTTCTCGACGTCGGGACGTTCCATGCGGACCCCCACCAGGGCAATATCATGATCAGCGGGGGAAAGCCGGTCTGGATCGACTTCGGCATGCTCGGACACATCTCGGAAGGGGACATCAGCATCATCCAGGCCCTTGTCCTTGCGGTTCTTGAAAAGGACGCGGAGACAATCGCCAACTCGATCATCAGCCTGGGCGCCTCTTCACCAAAGACGAACCGCGACCGCATGATCGTGGATCTGGACGTCTTCCTTGACAGGTACTGCTCCGTGACGAGCATCAGCGATCTGGACGTCTCCGCGCTCTTCGATGAGATCTGCACTCTGGCCGCGAAGCACCACGTCAAGATGCCGGGGCAGTTCACGATGCTCGTGCGCTCCTTAAGCACGATCGAAGGCGTGATCGAGCAGTTCTGCCCGGAGCTGAATCTGTTTGAGATTCTCTCGAACAAGATGATGGACCGCGCGAAGCAGAGCTTCGACCTGGAGCAGGAGCTCATGTCCCTCGGGAAGGACGCCATGGAGATCAGCAAGAAGGCCGCCAAGATCCCCGCAATCGCCTCGGATGTATTAAAAGGCGTCGCAAGAGGCAGGACGAAGATCAACCTGGAGCTGACCGGATATGAGGAGCTGGCGGAAAAGGCCACCGATACCGTGCGAAGCGTCGTCATGGCAGTCTTCTCCTGTGTGCTCTTTATCGGATGCTGTATCCTGTGCATGACGGACCTCACTCCGAGAGCGCCGGGCGGCATGCCGGCTGTCGCGGCCATAGGCTTCATCTTCTCCGTCGCACTTGCGATCCATGCGCTGATGAAACTGGGCAAGAAGTGATGTTTTCGGAATTTGCTGCTTTTGCAGACTATTTCATTAACGGTAAAAGGGCCTATGTTCGAAAGGAGGATCATTCATAATGGAAGTAAAGAGAATCAGCATCCGCGAGGCAAAGAAGAGAATCAAAAACGATCCTGAGCTCAGCAAGATGCTCGTCCGCAGCGGCTGGAAGGAGATCGCCCTCGACCTGGACGGAGACGGTGTGGCGGACGTCGCTTTTTCAGCGGAAAAGGTGGGGCGGAAGATCGACACGATGGCCGTCGACTTAAGCGGAAACGGCGAGTTCGACCTCTATCTGCATGACCTGGACGGAAACGGCATCCCGGACACGGTCTTAAGGGTCGTGGAAGGCTCGGACGAGAGAGCCGTCGTCGCTTTTGGCGGGCAGGTGGAGCTGGGCTTCATCAACCTGGGCGTGAAGGTGGCGAACCTCCTTGTCGCCGAGGACTTCATGGAGAAGGAGCTGGGGCTCACCCTCCTTGACCTGGCGGATTACCTGAAGGCCAACGCGGCGGCTATGTTCCTTGCACTCGAAGAGAGGCAGAACGCCGTGGGAATCGACAAGGTCTATTACTATCTGGAAGATGCCGGCACTTATTACCTCGCTACCGTCGACGGCACGAAGCCGAGGGTCCGCCCGTTCGGGACAATCCTTCTTGACGACGGGAAGCTGTACATCCAGACCGGAAGGTCGAAGGACGTCTCCAAACAGATCGCCGCGAATCCTTTCGTCGAGATCACCGCAGTGCTCGGCGGCACATGGATCCGCATCGCGACGGAGCTCGTGGAAGACAATAACCGCGACGTCAAGGTGAAGATGCTCGAAAAGATGCCTGAACTGAAGGCCATGTACAGTGCAGACGACGAGAACACGCAGGTGTTCTACATGAAGGACGCGACTGCGACGTTCTACTCCTTCACGGGGGAGCCGGAGGTTGTGACTTTCTGAAGAATCCGGTATTTGCCTGGAAGGACCACCTGAAGCACTCTTTGCATTTTCAACCAGACAGCTGCAAAAATTTTTTCCTGTGCTTGTGAGTGCTTTGCCGCAAAAAGAGGACTTTAAAAATGCGGGCGGCTTCGGCTT
>CADCPJ010000393.1 GCA_902803245.1 uncultured Lachnospiraceae bacterium
AACCCCGATCGTGATGCCCATAAGGATCCTGTCGCTCTTTTTCATCTCTATGCGTACCTCCTCCCTGCAGCCACTTCTGCTGCAGATGCCTGACTTACTTATGCCCTGCGGGGCATCATACTCTGTCTCCTTTATGTAAAAATGCCAAAACTCATTTTCGTGCAGCCGTTCAGTTCGTCCGGCATGTGCGGGACTTGCATCCGGCGGAATCAGTCCTCAATATATTTCACGATCTCCCCGCTCTCCCTGGTCCTCTTAAGATCCAGCACCCGCTGGTTCTCGGACCCGCGGAAGGTGAGCGCCAGATTCCGCTTTGCAAGGACAAACGGCCCGTCCACGAGGACATCCACCATCGACAGCATCTCGTCGGTCACCTCCGTGTGCTTTCTCTGGCCGGGCAGAAGGTCCCGGTCATATATAAAGCCGGTGTAGGCCCAGATCGTCTTTGACGGAAATTTCTCCTTCACCCTTTTGCACAGCCCGGCGAGCACCCTCTGGTTCTCCGGCTCAAAGGGCTCTCCCCCGAGCAGCGTGAGCCCGTCCACAAAGGGCTTGTCGAGGAGCTTAAGGATCCGCTCCTCGGTCTCCTCCGTGTATTCGCGGCCAAAATGAAAATCCCATGTGGCGGGCTGAAAGCAGCCCTCGCAGTGGTTCGTGCATCCGGAGACGAACAGCGTCACACGCACTCCCTCGCCGTCAGCCACGTCGTATTCCTTGATATTGCCGTAGTGCATGGAACGTCCCCAGCCTCCCTGTTTAAAAAACGCGCAGCTGTTTTTGTTCAGCACCCCTGACATTCGGGACGCTTTGCGGTCTGCGCTCCGCGAAATCACAAGGACCGGCAAACGAAATGCCTGCCGGTCCACGCGATATACTCCCCTTATGGACGAACCATATTTAGTCGTCCGAATGAGACTATACCACAATATTTGCTCACAAACAAGGGGCCTTAATGGATTTCATGATTTCGCACAATTCATCACAGGTGAAGCACCCTCTCTTTTATCTCCTGCGTCCTGCCCTGGTTCCAGAACTGCGTGCCGATGTATCCGCAGGTGCGGCGGGCTACATTCATCTTGTCCTGGTTCCTGTTCCCGCAGTTCGGGCACTCCCAGACAAGCTTGCCGTCATCCTCGACGATCGAAATCTCGCCCTCGTATCCGCAGACCTGGCAGTAGTCGCTCTTCGTGTTGAGCTCCGCGTAGAGGATCGTGTCGTAGATGTGCCTCATGAGCTGCAGCACGGCCTTCGTGTTGTTCTGCATGTTGGGCACTTCCACGTAGCTGATGGCTCCGCCCGGGGAGAGCTTCTGGAACTCCGCCTCCTTCGTGAGCTTGCTGAAGGCGTCGATCTCCTCCGTCACGCGGATGTGGTAGGAGTTCGTGATATAGCTCTTGTCCGTCACGCCCTTGATGCGGCCGAAGCGCCTCTGCAGGCACTTGGAGAACTTGTAGGTCGTGCTCTCGAGCGGTGTGCCGTAGACGCTGTAGTCGATGTTCTCGGCGACCTTCCACCTGCCGCAGGCGTCGTTTAGGGCCTGCATGACGCGGAGGCCGAATTCCTTGCCCTCCTCGCTCGTGTGGGAGCAGCCTTTCATGTAGTACACGCACTCGGCGAGGCCCGCATACCCGAGGGAAATGGTGCTGTACCCGTCGTAGAGCAGCCTGTCGATCGTCTCGCCTTTTTTCAGGCGCGCGATCGCACCGTACTGCCAGAGGATCGGCGCCGAGTCGGATACAGTGCCGCGCAGCCTCTCGTGGCGGAGCCGGAGGGCTCTGTGGCAGAGCTCGAGGCGGTCGTTTAAGATCTCCCAGAACTGCGCCTCGTCCTTGTGGGAGGAGCACGCGGCATCGACGAGGTTGATCGTCACGACGCCCTGGTTGAATCTGCCGTAGTACTTGTGTTTACCCGCCTCATAATTTCCCGCGTTTGACAGATTACCGATGCCAAGGTCCGAGAACCGGTCCGGAGTGAGGAAGCTGCGGCAGCCCATGCAGGCGTACACATCGCCTTTCTTTAGCTGCTTCATGATCTTTGCGGAGATGTAATCCGGAACCATGCGCTTCGCCGTGCAGCGGGCGGCGAGCTCCGTCAGGTAGAAATACTCGCTGTCCTCGCTGATGTTGTCCTCGTCGAGAACATAGAGCAGCTTCGGAAAGGCCGGTGTGATCCAGACGCCCTTCTCATTTTTCACGCCCTGGATTCTCTGGCGGAGCATCTCCTCGATGCAGATCGCGAGATCCTTCTTCTCCCTCTCGTTCTTCGCCTCATCGAGATACATAAACACCGTGAGGAACGGAGCCTGCCCGTTGGTGGTCATGAGGGTGATCACCTGGTACTGGATCGTCTGGATGCCCTTCTCCACCTCGCGGCGAAGCCTCTCCTCGACGATCCGGTTCACCTTCTCCTCTTCCGCCTCGGCACCGATCAGCTCGAACTCGTGGAGGACGTGCTTGCGGATCTTCTGCCGGGACACATCCACGAACGGAGCCAGGTGCGCAAGGGAAATGCTCTGTCCGCCGTACTGGTTGGAGGCCACCTGCGCGATGATCTGAGTCGCGATGTTGCAGGCCGTGGAGAAGCTGTGCGGGCGCTCGATAAAGGTCTCTGAGATCACGGTGCCGTTCTGCAGCATGTCCTCGAGATTGACCAGGCAGCAGTTGTACATGTGCTGCGCAAAATAATCGGAGTCATGGAAATGAATGATTCCTTCCCTGTGAGCCTTCGTGATCTCCTGAGGAAGGAGGAGCCTTAAGGTGATGTCCTTGCTGACCTCACCGGCCATATAGTCCCGCTGTACGGAGTTCACCACCGGATCCTTGTTGGAGTTCTCCTGCATCACCTCTTCGTTGTTGCACTCGATGAGGCTTAAGATCCTGTCGTCCGTCGTGTTGGCCCGGCGGATGAGCGAGCGGTTGTAGCGGTACTTGATGTAGCCGCGGCCGACGTCGTAGGCGTTCTTCTTCAGGATCTCGGTCTCCACCATATCCTGTACTTCTTCCACCGACACGGTGCGGTTCATATGTTCGCATTTTCCCGTGATGTTTGCTGTGATCGCGTCGATATCCGCCTCCGTGAGTTCCCTCTCCGGGCACGCGTTGTTTGCTTTCGTAACCGCGACCGCAATCTTCTCTGAGTCGAATTCCGCCTCCGACCCGTTTCTCTTTATGATCTTCATACTCCCACCCCTTTGCCGGACATTTTTACTCCCGCCGGCGATTTTGTAAGATATGTCCGCGCCTTAAGCGTCCTTCTTCCAAATCCTTCAATCACGGAGCGCCCCGGCGCGACAGGAATTATATTAGCATCGTTCCGAAGGGTTCGTCAATAGCCATACTACCCAATATATAGTGCTTATTTTTTCACCCGTGCACCAAATCCTGTATGAAAAGGCGTGTTCAGAAAAAAGAACTTGACACAGACAAGCCGTGCAAATCAAGGCAGGAAAGAGGCATCTTAAGGCTCCTTCCGCGTCTTTATGAGCCTTAATGCGCGTATTTGAGCGTCCCTTTAGAAAAAAACGAGGGTGGGTGGACAGGAATGTCCTCCTCCGCAAAAAAAGAGACCGCGGTTCCCTGACCGCGGCCTCCCGTATGTCTCTTACTAACTGCTTATTCAGCCAGTGCCTCAAGAACCGCATCAGCGGACTTGCCGAACTGGCAGTCGTTGTTGCC
>CADCPJ010000394.1 GCA_902803245.1 uncultured Lachnospiraceae bacterium
ATCTCCCGGTAGCCGGCGCGGACAAGGCTTTCCGCCTCCTTGAGGATCTCTTCCTCCGGTCTGCTCCTCACCCTTCCGCGCACATAGGGGATCATGCAGTAGCTGCAGAACTGGTTGCAGCCGTCCTCGATCTTTAAGAAAGCCCGCGTCTTTCCCTCTGCCCGGGTGATTTTCATGGCGTCGTACTCGCGGACCGCCTGAATCGGCTCCTGATAGACCCTGCGCTCATCCCCATGGAGATAGAGGCGGAGGATATCCGCGAGACGGGACTTGGCGCTGTTTCCCACGAAGAGGTCAACCGTCCCGTCGTCAAGAAGCGCAGTGCCGGCATCCTCGACATAACAGCCCGTCGCCACGATGACCGCCGCGGCGTTCATCTCCCTGGCACGCCGGAGCATCTGTCTGGATTTCCGGTCAGCGATATGGGTCACCGTGCAGGTGTTGACTACATAGACGTCCGCCTCCTCGTCGAAGGAGACGATCCGGTAGCCGTCCAGGCGAAGCTGCTCCAGCATCGCCTCCGTCTCGTAGGCGTTGACGCGGCAGCCCAGATTGTGAAATGCAGCTCTCATGGCCATATCGTTTTCCTTCTCCTTGCATTTTCGTAAGCGGTCCGGCATCCGGGCGCTTTGGGGGAAGCCGATTGTCCCTTGACGGACATACTTTTTCAAGATATGATGGGGTGGAATCAATTGCAAAAGAATTTAGCAGCGACCTTAAGGAGGATCTGATACATGAAGACAGTGAAGGTTTCTCTCAATTCCATTGATAAGGTGAAGACCTTCGTCAATGACATCAACCGCTACGACTTCGACTTTGACCTTGTCTCCGGAAGATATGTCATCGACGCAAAATCCATCATGGGTATCTTCAGCCTCGATCTGTCGAAGCCGATCGATCTCAATATTCACGCTGATGAAGATAAGATGGAAGAAGTGCTCTCGACTCTTGCTCCATATATCGTAGAATAAAGGTACTGTTTTTCGGGTGCCTAAAGTGCACTCTTACAAGGCTTTTTTGAAAGAGCCTGCCCTCATGCGGCAGGCTCTTTTTTGGTTACTGTTCACGGCCGAGGCAAAAAGGGCATTATTCCGGCCTCACCGTGAAGGTCTCCGTCGTCCGGATGGCCGTCTCGACGAGCTCCTCGATCTGTCCTTTAAGCTTCGCTTCGGATCTCTCTATGATCTCCGTCACCGGCTTCGTCACCGGGTGCTTCGCCACGAAAATCGTGCAGCAGTCCTCATAGGGAAGGATCGAAGTCTCATAGGTGTCGATCTGCTTCGCGATGTCCACGATCTCGCTCTTGTCAAAGCCGATGAGCGGCCGGTAGACCGGCATGCTGACGGCTGCATTCGTGGTGATGAGGGACTGCATGGTCTGGCTCGCCACCTGTCCGATGCTCTCCCCGGTCACAATTCCGAGATCCCCGTCCTTCCTGGCAAAATGCTCCGCGATCCTCATCATGAACCTGCGCATGATGATCGTCAGCTCCTCGTGAGGACAGGTGTCGTAAATCGCCAGCTGGATATCCGTGAAATTCACGACGTGGAGACGGATCGGGCCGGTATATCTGGCCACGGCTTTCGCCAGGTCGATGACCTTCTGCTTCGCCCTCTCGGAGGTGTAAGGCGGCGCGTGGAAATAGACCGCGTCGATCTTTACGCCGCGCTTCGCGATCATCCACCCTGCCACGGGGCTGTCGATGCCGCCGGAGAGGCAGCGCATCGCGCTTCCGTTGGAGCCGACCGGCATTCCGCCGGGACCGGGGATGACCTTGGAATAGACGTAGACGCGGTCACGGATCTCCAGGTCGAAGAGGATGTCCGGGTGATGCACGTCGACGTGCATCTTAGGGCAGGCCATGAGGATCGCCTCGCCGAGCTCCGCGTCAATCTCCATGGACTCGTGCGGATACTCCTTGTTGACGCGGCGGGCCTTCACCTTGAAGGACGCCGTGGAGTCCGGGTGTTCCTCCTTCACGTATTCGACCATCCTTGCGCGGAGCTCCCCGATTTCCGTCAGGGGATAGGTGTGAACGGGGCAGATCCCGACAATTCCGAAGACGCGGGTAAGGGCGGAGACCGTCTCCTCCTCATCCCAGCCGCCGCCGCACTCCACGTAGATCCGGCCTCTCTCCTTGCGGATCTCAAACTCGCCGTTTACGTGGGCGAGTCTCAGCCGCACCTGCTTTGCGAGAGCATCCTCGAAGACATGGCGGTTATTTCCCTTGATGCCGATTTCCCCGTACTTGATTAAAAATGTATGAAACATCGCTCACCTCATCCTTCTTATTTTGCCCTGTACCGGCGAAGCTGCGGCAGCAGCTCGCGGAGGGCCTGAAGAACCAGATCCACCTCTTCTTCGGTGTTCGTTTCCGAGAAGCTGAAGCGCACCCCGGAGGAGACCTCCTCCTTCGGCGCCCCTATTGCTTTCATCGTGGGAGATGCATTTCTCTTGTGCGTCGAGCACGCGGAGCCCGCCGAGATGTAGATTCCCCTGTCCTCCAGCGAGTGCAGGAGCACTTCGCTCCCCACTCCCAAAAATGATGCGTGCAGGATGTGAGGGGCACCCTCGCGTCCTTCCGGGCTGTGGATGACCACATCCGGAATCTCCCTGAGTCCCTTCTCGAGGCGCTCCTTGAGGCCATACAGTCGGTCCGTCTTCGCGTCAAAATCCCGGTAGGCCTCCGCAGCGGCAACGCCAAGACCCGCAATTCCGGGCACATTTTCCGTGCCGGACCGAAGCCCGCCCTGCTGTCCTCCCCCGTATATGAGGGGAACGATCCGGGTTCCCCTCCGGATATAGAGGAATCCGGTTCCCTTCGGGCCGTGGAGCTTGTGTCCGCTCGCGCTCATGAGATCGATCCCGAGCTGTCCGGGGTGAATCCGGTACTTCCCGTAGGCCTGAATCGCATCCACGTGATAGAGCGCGTGGGGGGACCGCTCGCGGAGGATCCCGGCAATCTCCTTAACCGGGAGGACCGCCCCGATCTCGTTGTTCACGTACATCGTCGACAGTACGATCACGTCCTCGTCCAGCCGTTCCCGAAGATCGTCAAGGTCAATCCGGCCTCTCCCATCCACCGGGACTTCTTCCACAGTGAAGCCCTCATTTTTTAAAAATGTGAGGACCTCCGCCACCGCGGGATGCTCCATGGACGTGGCCAGAATCCGCTTTCCCCTTCTTCTTAAGGCGTATGCAGCCCCGATGATGGCCATATTGTTGGACTCCGTACCGCCTGAAGTGAAGACGATCTCCCTTAAGTCGGCTCTCAGCGTGGAGGCGACCGCCTTTCTCGCGGCGCTCACATACCTCTCCGCATCGACGCCCTTCCGGTGCAGGGAAGACGGGTTGCCGTAGTCCTTGGTCATGGTCTTTATAACGATGTCCACGACAGCCTGAGAGGGCTTCGTCGTGGAGGAGTTGTCAAAATAGATCTCTCGCATGTCCTGTTTCCAAACTTGGCTGTATGGTGATGAATGATCCGCGCAAAAAGATGCACAGGTAATGTGTAATCCACGGTCAGATGCACAGGTGATGTATCATCCGCGGTCTCTTTGATGACAACTGCAGCATGGCGCCCAGGTCAGTTGTATGAGACCTCCATGAGGGTGAGGCCGCGCGCAGGAGCCGTCGGACCCGCAAGAACTCTCGAGCGGGCATCAAGGAGCTCCTCCATCGATTCCGGGGTGCGCTTTCCCTCTCCCACCTCGATGAGCGTGCCCACCAGGATGCGCACCATATACTGCAGGAAGCCTTCTCCCTTAAAAGCCAGACGGATCTCGTCCCCGTGCGCGGAAACCTCGATCGAGCGGACACTCCGGACGGTGGACTTCTTCATATGGGGGTTTCCGCAGAAGCTCTTAAAATCGTGCTCCCCCTCAAGAAGGGCAGCCGCCTTCTGCATGGCGGCGAGGTCAAGTTCCCCGCCCCGATAGGTGTAGACGTATTTTCTGTCGAAGACGTGGCGGGATTTGTCCGTCGCGATCCTGTAGAGATAGTATTTTTGAGAGGCATTGTACCTGCTGTGAAAGCGCGGGCCGGCCTCATCGACTCTCAGAACCCCGATATCATCCGGGAGGTATTCATTCATGTAGTCACAGATCTGACCGGGAGTGAGGTCCGTGTCCGCGCGGAACTGCGCCACCTGTCCCCTCGCATGGACCCCGGCGTCCGTCCTGCCGGCGCCGTGGACGTCGCACGCCTCTCCCAGCATGCGCTCAAGGATCGCCTCCAGCTTGTACTGGATCGTGTTGTCCGTGTCCCCCTGCTTCTGCCAGCCGTTGTAGCGCGTGCCGTCATACTGGATGACCATTCGATAGTTTTTCAGCATCGGGTGTCACCGGGCTTTCTGAAAGACGAGTGAGGACCACTCTCCCATCCGCTCGCTGTCTATAAGCGAAAGGCCGGCGTCTTCGGCCGCGCGGATCACGACGTCCTCGCGCTCGGTCAGGATGCCGGAGGTGATATAGATGCCGCCGGCCTTTAAGTGCTCCGGAACGGCCGGTGTGATCTCCGCAAGGATCTCGGCTATGATATTGGCCGCCGCCACATCATAGACCGCATAGCCGGCAGCGTCCTGCACCGCGGGATCGTCGGCGATATTTCCGAGCATCCGGGTGAAGTCCTCCTCCCGGATCTCATTTTGCACAAGATTGTCCTTGATGGCAGGGAGGGTGTTCGGATCGAGGTCCGTCCCGAACACGTATGAGGCGCCGCTCTTTAAAGCGACAATCCCCAGAATGCCGCTGCCGGTGCCGATGTCCAGGAAGCGGTCCCCGGGCTTTATGTATTTTCTGAGGGCCCGGATGGCGAGCTGCGTCGACTCGTGGGCGCCGGTCCCA
>CADCPJ010000395.1 GCA_902803245.1 uncultured Lachnospiraceae bacterium
ACCGGGTTGAACTCGTGGATCATATCAGCGCACTCTTCGGCGTCGCCGACCGGGTACTCGGGGATATAGGCCCTGACGTTTCTGAGCTGCAGGTTATAGCTTGCGTTCAGCATGCCGCAGTAAGCGTCGCCGCGGTCGTTGCACAGAACAGCATTGTCCTCTTCCGCTGCCGCCACGAACATCTTCGGGCCGTCAAAATGCTTTGCAAGAAGAGTCTCGGAGATCTCGGGTCCGAAGTTGCCGAGGAATACGCACAGGGCGTTGCAGCCGGCCTTTTTGATGTCGGCAAGTGCGTTGACCATGTCGATTTCGCTCTCGATGATCGTGATCGGACATTCATAGATGTCTGCCGCATCGTACTTTGCAGTATAAGCCTTGACAAGGGCCTCTCTCCTCGTCTTTGTCAGGGAAGCGGGGAAGCAGTCGCGGCTGACACCGACAATACCGATCTTGATCTTTGGTGTATTTTTCATTTTTCTTTCTCCTCACAGTGAAAAGTCGTGCTTGATGAAAACGGTTGCTGTTTTATTCTCAATCGGGCCGGGAAAAGTTGTTCGCAGGTACTTCCCTTTCCGGGCCCGTCTGATACAAAGCTGCGGGATCATGTCTGATCCGATGTGCCCTCTGCCGGTTTCTCCGGCAGTTCTTCCGTCAGTTTCTCCACCGGTTTCTCCGGCAGTTCTTCCGTCAGTTTCTCCGCCTGTTTCTCCGGTGCTTCAGTCTCCGACGCATTTTCTTCAGTGCCTGAAATGCCGCCTTCCTTCTCTATGACAGCTTTCGCCGTGTCCTCCGCCGCCTCATCCTTCCTGGCGGAGCCTGACATAAGAAACTGCCGCAGGAGGTAGATGAGATAGGCGCCTCCCGCCGCGACAAAGGCGATACCGAAGAAGACTCCGAGCCCGAAGGGCATCCCGCCCTCCCCCCGGAACATTCCCCGAAGGATGCTGACCCCGAGATAGATGATGTAGCAGGCAACGAGCGCCATGAGTATGGAACGCGAGTTGTTGCTGCCGTTATTCCTGTTATCGCCCTCTTGCATGGGTCTCTCCTTAACCTTGATGCGCCGGTTCTTAAGCGGCTTCTCATAAAAGCTGTATCAAAGAGCCGGGAAGCAGTTCTTCAGTGCCGGGTAGAGCGGGCGGAAAGCCTGATACCTCTTCTCGTATTTTGCGACGAGCTCCGGATCCGGCTTCACGGTATCCGTCACCTTGACGAGCTGCTTCACAGCCGCGTCGACGCTCGGGTACTCACCGTTTCCGACGGCCGCCAGGATCGCTCCGCCGTAGCCCGGTCCCTGCTCGGTCTCGGGGATCTTCAGCTCGATTCCGAGGATATTGGCGATCATCTTTCTCCAAAGAGGGCTCTTCGCGCCGCCGCCGCAGATCATCGAGCTCTTCACCTCGACGCCGAGGGCTTTCGCCGCCTCCAAAGAGTCGCGGATGCCGAATGCAACGCCCTCTAAAACGGCCTGAGTCATGTCCTCCCTGGTCGTGTCCATCGTCATGCCGATGAAGCAGGATCTCGCCTGGGGATTGTTGTGGACTGCGCGCTCACCCATCAGGTAGGGCAGGTAGTAGACGTGGTTCTCCCCGAGGCGTTCGTCCGTGATACCCTCCTGCTCCTCGGCGAACTTCGCCGTGCGCAGGATCTCTTCCATCCACCACTTGTTGCAGGAGGCCGCCGAGAGCATGCAGCCCATCAGGTGCCAGCCGCCGTCGGCGTGCGCAAACGCATGCAGGGAGTTGCCGGAATCCACGCCGAACTTATTGCTGGAAATGAAGATCGTGCCGGACGTCCCCAAAGAGATATTGCATCCGCCGTCGCCGACCACTCCGGTTCCGACCGCTGCCGCGGCGTTGTCTCCCGCGCCGGCGACCACTTTGACGCTCGGGGAAAGGCCCAGGCTCTTAGCGATTTCCGGAAGCAGCGTCCCGACCACCTCATAGCTCTCATAGAGCTTCGGCATCACGCTCTCGGAGATCCCGGTGATCTCCAGCATCTCCTTCGACCAGCACTTGTGCTCGACATCAAGGAGCAGCATGCCGGATGCGTCGGAGTAATCCGTGCAGTGCACGCCCGTCAGGACGTAATTGATGTAATCCTTCGGGAGCATCACTTTCGCAATCTTCGCGAAGAGCTCCGGCTCGTGCTTCTTCATCCACAGAAGCTTCGGGGCCGTAAATCCCGCAAATGCGATATTGCCTGTGAGCTTCGTGAGCTTCTCTTTTCCGATCTCATTGTTGAGATAGTCCGTCTCCTCCTGCGTCCTGCCGTCATTCCACAAAATGGCCGGGCGGAGCACGTTGTCGTTCTCATCGAGGGCGACGAGGCCGTGCATCTGTCCGCCTGCGCCGATCCCGGCGACTTCATTTGCGTCATAGTCCCGGATCAGCTCGCGGATTCCCTTTCCGACTGCACTGATCCAGTCCTCGGGCTTCTGCTCGGACCAGCCCGGATGCGGGAAGAAAAGCTCGTATTCCTCCGACACAATGTTCTTGATCTCGCCCTTCTCATTCATGAGCAGGAGCTTGACTGCCGATGTTCCCAGATCGACACCTATGTAGAGCATACCGTTCCTCCTTCTTTTTATCTTATTTAAAAGGCCACTGTTTATATGAAGGTCATTGATATGGTCATTTATATGGTCAT
>CADCPJ010000396.1 GCA_902803245.1 uncultured Lachnospiraceae bacterium
GGACGGCTGCTATGAGTATGAGGCCGCACACGGCACCGTGCAGAGGCACTACTACAGGCATCTCAAGGGAGAGGAGACTTCCACGAACTCCGTGGCGACGATCTTCGCATGGTCCGGCGCACTGAGGAAGAGAGGGGAGATGGACGGCCTCGGGGAGCTGGCTTCTTTTGCGGACAAGCTCGAGGAGGCCACTCTTGGCACGATCGGGAGCGGCACGATGACCGGGGACCTCGCGCGGATCACGACGCTGAAAAATGTGAAGTCCGTGAACTCCCTTGAGTTTATACAGGCGATCCGCGCAAGGCTTGAGAAGCTGCTGTGATGGAGATAAAAGGGACGGCGGGAGGCATGTTTCGCGAAGATGTCCCGCCGGCACACTGCCAATAGTCTTAAGCGGCTGCCGAAAGTGTCCCTTGCGGAGATATTTTCGCTAAAGCCATAAACCAAACACACAAAAAAAGATGACACTGGGGCGGGCTCCGGTGTCATCTTTTGGGGTGAACAGCCATGATACTGAACATATCCGGCGTGAGCAAGGCTTATGACGGGAAAGACATTTTAAGAGATGTCTCCTTCCACATCGAGGAGAGGGAGAAGGCCGCTCTTGTGGGGGTCAACGGGGCCGGGAAATCCACGCTCTTAAAGATCATCATGGGGCTTGAGGAGGCGGACAGCGGGTACACGGTCCTCTCAAAGGACTGCCGCATCGGTTATCTCGCCCAGCACCAGGAGCTCGAGGGGTCAAACACGATCTATGAGCAGCTGCTCTCGGTAAAAAGCGAGCTGCTTCTTCTCGACGACAGGATCCGCGCCTCCGAAAAGAAGATGGCGCACCTTGAGGGAGATGCCCTCGAGGAAGAGATGGAGAGCTATGCGCGAATGACGGAGGCCTTCGAGCGGGACGGCGGGTACGCCTACAGGAGCGAGGTCACGGGGGTCTTAAAGGGGCTCGGCTTTTCGGAGGACGAATTCGGAAAGCGGATCGGGGACCTGTCCGGCGGCCAGAAGACCCGCGTCGCACTGGGGAGGCTGCTCCTTACGACGCCGGACATCATCATGCTCGACGAGCCGACAAACCACCTGGACATGCACTCCATCGAGTGGCTCGAGACCTATCTCATGAATTATCCGAGCGCTGTGCTCATTGTCTCCCACGACCGCTATTTCCTGAACCGCGTCGTGACGAAGGTTGTGGAGATCGAGGGGGGAACTGCGCGGACCTACTCCGGGAATTACGACGACTTCAGCGTGAAGAAGGAGGCGCTGAGAAAGGCGGCCTATGCGGCCTGGGTCAACCAGGAAAGAGAGAGGGAGCATCAGATGGCCGTCATAGCGAAGCTGAAGCAGTTCAACCGCGAGAAGTCGATCCGGCGGGCAGAAAGCCGCGAGAAGATGCTGAATAAAATGGAGGTCATTGAGAAGCCCCTCACGTCGGACGACCAGATCTCCTTCCGCTTTGTCCCGAAGGAGGAGAGCGGAAACGACGTCCTTTTGGCAGAGGGCCTCGCCAAGTCCTTCGGAAAAGAGAAGCTCTTTTCCGACATCTCATTTGAGATTCATAAGGGAGAGCATGTGGCGGTGATCGGCGACAACGGGACCGGAAAGTCGACGCTCTTCAAGATTCTGAACGGCGTCATCAGGCAGGACGCCGGAACAATCACTTACGGCGCGCATGTCGTGACCTCCTATTACGATCAGGAGATGCAGGTTCTCGACAGCGCAAAGACGATCTTCGAGGAGATCTCCGACGACTATCCGTCGATGACGAATACGGAGATCCGGACCCGTCTCGCGGCATTTCTCTTCACCGAGGAGGACGTCTTCAAGCGGATCGGGGATCTGTCCGGCGGTGAGCGCGCCAGGGTGTCCCTCTGCAAGCTGATGCTCTCAAACGCCAATTTCCTCATGCTCGACGAGCCGACGAACCACCTGGACATCAACTCCCGGGAAGTGCTCGAGAGCGCGATCCGGGCCTATGAGGGGACGGTTCTTTGCATTTCCCATGACCGCTATTTCATCAACCGGACAGCCACAAGAATCCTCGATCTTACTAAGAAGCACCTTCTCAATTACATCGGGAATTACGATTACTATCTGGAGAAGAAGGAAGACGTGGAAAGAGCCCAGCTTCACAGCGGCATAAGAACTGCCGAAGCGACTGCGGACAGCTCGGCGAAGCTGGACTGGAAGGCGCAGAAGGAGGAAGAGGCAAAGAAGCGCAAGCAGGCAAATGACCTGAAGAAGCTGGAGATGCTGATCGAGAGGCTCGAGGAGGAGGACGCCGCAATCGACGTGCTCTTCGAGGATCCGGAGACTGCCGTAAATCCGGAGAAGCTGACGGAGCTGAGCCGGCGGAAGAACGAGCTGATGAGGGAACTGGAAGAGGCCTACGGGGAGTGGGAGAGGCTGCAGGATGGATAGAATCTTAAGAGCGGAAGAAATGCGGGCGTGGGACCGCTTCACAATGGAAGAGATCGGAGTCCCTTCCGCCGTGCTGATGGAGCGCGCGGCGCTCTCTGCGGCGGAGCTGGTCATCCGTCATCTGAACGGAAGCGGGACGGCCCGCGGGCGGAAGGCGCTCATTTTCGCCGGCCCGGGAAACAACGGGGGAGACGGATTTGCCTGCGCAAGGATCCTCTTCTTGAGGGGTTTCATGGCTGAAGTCATTGAGACGGGAAACATCGGATCGATGACCGAGGAGACGAGGAGGCAGAGGGATATCTGCCTTGCGCTTGGAATCAGGGTCAGGCACTTCCTTTCCATGGAGAGGGAAGAACTGGTAAGAGAGGTCCTTGACGCCGGAATCCTCGTAGACGCGATCCTCGGGACCGGGCTCAAAAGGCCCGTGACAGGTGAACTTAAGGATCTCCTTGATCTTATGGGCCGGGGAGCAGGCGTGGCAGCCATCGACATCCCGAGCGGGATCTCGGCGGACACCGGGGAGGTTTTAGGGAGCGCAGTAAAAGCCGATTTCACGGTCACGATGCAGCGCGCGAAGCCGGGACTTCTGCTCTATCCGGGAGCGGCATATGCCGGTGAAGTGCACGTGGCCGAGATCGGGGTCGTGGAACCGGACGGATCCCGCACCGGTATCTCCGGTCCCGCCGGCCCTGGTTCCGGCGGCCATGGCTTCGGCGGCCCTGATTCCGGTATCTCCGGTTCCGTCAGGCCCGGCCCCATCTACAGCCTGGACGCCGATGACCTGAAGGTCCTTCTTCCCGCGCGCGACCCGTCAGGCAACAAAGGGACATTCGGAAAGGTCCTTGTCATAGCGGGCACGAAAGGCATGGCGGGCGCGTCCGTCCTTGCCGCCATGGCCGCCCTCCGCACCGGATGCGGAATGGTCAAGGTCCTGACCACGGAGGACAACCGCCTGATCCTGCAGAGCACTCTGCCGGAGGCCATGGTCTCGACATACATAACCGGGAGGGATGAGGAGGCTCTGGCCGCTCTCTATGACGGCCTTACATGGTGCGACGCCGTCCTCATGGGCCCGGGAATCGGGAGAGGCGGCACACAGCGGGCGCTCCTTCGCGAGCTCCTTGCCCGCTCCGCGAAGACGGTTGTCCTCGATGCCGATGCGCTGAATCTGATCAGCGAGGATCGGACGCTGCTTAAGGAGAGAGCGTCCTTGCCCGATAGAAGCGATGCTTCGGAGAAAGAGGGCGGATACCCGGCGGTCTATATCACCCCGCATGTTGGGGAAATGAGCCGGCTCACAGGTCTGCCCATTTCCCAAATAAAGGGGGATCTCCTCGGAACAGCCGGGCGCTTTGCCGCCGAGTACAGGGTAAACTGCATTTTAAAAGACGCGAGGTCGGTGAGTGCCGCGCCGGACGGGACGCTCTATATCAATACGAGCGGCAACAGCGGGATGGCCACGGCAGGCAGCGGGGATGTCCTCGGAGGGATTTTAGCGTCCCTTCTCGCACAGGGGATCCGTCCCGATATGGCCGCCCCGGCAGCTGCCCTTATGCACGGGCTTGCCGGAGACGCGGCGAGGAAGCGCTCAGGCGAGCGGTTCATGTGCGCCGGCGACATCGTGCGCGCCCTTGGCGATGTGCTCTGATTTCGGAGCGCAGGCTTAAAAAGCGCCCTTTTTATGTCTGGTGTGATAAGAGCTGCTGCATTTTTAGAGGTTACAAAAAGGGGGACTGGAATCATTGAATGCGAAAAAATACACCCGGATCGAGGCTGAGATCAGCCTTGACGCGATTCATCACAATCTCGATGTCATGGATGCAAGAACGAATGGCTCCTCACCGATCTGCGCAGTGATCAAGGCGGACGGATACGGCCACGGAGCCGTGCCCATCGCGCGGGAGATCGAGGGCCGCGGCGACATCTGGGGCTTTGCGGTTGCGACGGCGGAAGAGGGAATAGAGCTGAGGCTTGCCGGAATCACGAAACCGGTCATGCTTCTTGGCTACGCCTTCCCGGAGAGCTTCGAGTCTCTCATCCGCCTGGACATCCGGCTGTGCGTATTCGATTTCGAGACGGCGCAGATGATCTCCGACATTGCGGTAAAAATGGACACCGCTGCGAAGATCCACATCGCCCTCGATACCGGCATGGGCCGCATCGGCTTTGAGCCCACGAGAGACAGCGCAGAAGTGATCCGGCGGATCGCAGAGCTGAAAGGGATCGTGATCGAGGGCATCTTCTCGCATTTTGCCCGCTGCGACGAGCCGTCGCTTGATCCGGCCAGAAGGCAGCTTAAGAGGTATGAGGGCTTTGAGCTCCTCCTTGAGGAGGCGGGAGTTATGATCGACATCCACCACCTCTCGAACAGCGCGGGAATCATGCGCTTTGCCCCCGCGCACAAGGATCTGGTGCGGGCCGGGATCACGCTATACGGCCTCATGCCGTCCCCGGAAGTTGCGGATGAGATGCGGGAACTGATACCCGCGATGCGCCTCATAAGCCACGTCTCTTACGTGAAGACGCTTCCGAAGGGGCGGGAGATCAGCTACGGCGGAACGGCTGTCACAAAGAGGGACACCGTCGTCGCCACGATCCCTGTCGGCTACGCGGACGGCTATCCGCGGCAGCTCTCTAACAGAGGCTGTGTGCTGATCGGCGGGAAGAGAGCTCCGATCCTCGGGAGGATCTGCATGGACCAGTTCATGGCAGACGTGACGGACATCCCGGGCGTAAAGCGAGGCGACGAGGTCGTCCTTATGGGAAATGCGGGGAGCGAGAGGATCACCGCCGAGGAGATCGGGGAGATCAGCGGCAGGTTCAACTATGAGCTGGTCTGCAACGTCACGAAGAGAGTTCCGAGAACCTACGTAAAGGGCGGCCGCATCACAGAGCAGCTTGATTATTTCCCTGATATCTGTTAAACTTATAGATTGCAAAACCGTCGGATGCTCTCCGAAAGCGGGTATCTGAAGGCGTCCCTTGCGGAGATAGTTTAAAAGCGACGATAACATCACATTGGAAAGGTTGTAAGGATATGTCTGGACATTCAAAATTTGCGAATATCAAGCACAAAAAAGAGAAAAATGACGCCGCCAAGGGCAAGATCTTCACGATCATCGGACGCGAGATCGCCGTCGCTGTGAAGGAAGGCGGCCCGGATCCGACGAATAACTTCAAGCTCGCCACTGTGATCGCAAAGGCGAAGGCCAACAACGTGCCGAACGACACGATCGAGCGCGGAATCAAGAAAGCCGCGGGCGACACATCCGGCGCAAGCTATGAGTCCGGCACATACGAGGGCTACGGCCCGAACGGCGTCGCCATCATCGTGAAGACGCTCACCGACAACAAGAACCGCACCGCCGCGGACGTAAGATCTGCATTTTCAAAGGGAAACGGCAACATCGGGACACCCGGCTCCGTCTCCTTCATGTTCGATGAGAAGGGCCAGATCATTATCGACAAGGAGGAGTGCAGCACCGACCCGGATGAGCTCATGATGCTCGCTCTGGACGCGGGTGCCGAGGACTTCAGGGAGGAAGAGGATTCCTACGAAGTCATCACGGATCCGGAATCTTTCGAGGGAGTCCGCAAGGCGCTCGAGGACGCGGGCATTGCCATGGCGGAGGCGGAGGTCACGATGATCCCCCAGAACTATGTCCACCTGTCCGATCCATCTGCGATCGCCTCCCTCAACAAGATCCTCGATCTTCTCGACGGAAGCGACGATGTGCAGGACGTCTATCACAACTGGGACGAAGAGGAGTAATCCGACTGTCATATGGAATTCTTGACCGCCTTACTGCTCGGTGTTGTACAGGGGATAACTGAGTTTCTGCCGGTCAGCTCAACGGGGCATCTTGTGTTTCTCGAACAGCTTTTTGGCTTTCAGACCCCGGCAACACTGTTTCATGCATTTGTCCACCTGGGAAGCGCGGCCGCGGTAATTCTCGCTTTCCGCAAGGATGTCATCCGGCTTCTCATGGAGAGCGGCCGGATCCTTGACGGAGCGCTGAAGAATTGCGGCATCTTTTTCCGGTCCGTCCGGAAGGGAGTGGATCCCGATTACACGAAAGCCGTCCGCACCAACTTCAGGAGGCTTGCCCAGATGATCGCCGCGGCGACCGTGCCGACAGCGCTCGTCGGAGTCTTTTTTTCGATCACGGCTTCCGGGAGCATGAGCCGTCTGGTTTTTGCCGGAGTCGGCTTTCTCCTGACCGGTGTGATTCTTCTCGTCTCTTCCATGCTGAAGCCGAAAAATGAGATGCCGAAGGACATCCCCATGAACAGGATGTTCCTCATCGGCTTCGCGCAGGGGTTCTCCGTATTTCCCGGCATCTCGCGCTTTGCCGTGACCATGTGCGGCGGCATCCTGAGCGGATTCGGCAAGAAGACTGCGCTCAGGGTCTCGTTTCTTCTTTTTATTCCGGCTGCGATCGGCAGCTTCATCTTTGAGGTCATCCGGGCAGGCGCAGGAGGACAGTTCACTCCGACCGTCCTTATGATGTGCCTCACGGGTATGATCGCATCCGCTGTCGTCGGATTCATATTTATCCGTCAGACGCTGCGATTTGTTCAGACGCGTTCTTTGAAGGGGTTCGCGTACTATGCGTTTTTTGCCGGCATTGTCGCGGTGACTGCCGGTTTCCTGCTTTAGAAAAACATGTGACCGTCAGGGGGTATAGATGGCATCGTCTACTGCAAGAAAACAGACCGCAAGGTCTGCATCTTTTGGGAGAACCTCTTCGGGAGGGGGAAGGAGCTCCTCGGGGGGAAAGGGAAGAAGCACCTCATCAGCCTCCCGGAAAACTTCATCCAACCGTTCCGGGAAGCGCTCGTCCGCGTCCTCCAAGGTGACGGCAATCCGGCCTGAGAAAGAAAGGACGGATGCGCGGGTTGGAAGGGAGATCCGGATCTGCGTCGTCGCGGTGATCTCGATTCTCCTTCTTCTTGGTAATCTCGGACTCATAGGCAGCGTCGGCAATATGGTCAGCGACGTGCTCTTCGGGCTCTTCGGGCTCATGGCCTATGTCTTTCCATTTGTTCTGTTTTTCGGATATGCGTTCTTTGAGGCCAACAGGAAGAACGCCCTCATCGCAAGAAAGATGTTCGGGCTGGTTCTTCTGTTTCTCTTTTTGTGCGCATTCTTACAGCTTCTCACACTCGGCTTCAACAAGGATCTGCCGATCGGGGAACTCTACCGGATCCCGTCGGAGGATCACACGGGAGGCGGTTTTTTGGGAGGCATCATCGTGTATGCCTTCGGCTCCCTCCTCGGTGTGGTCGGGGCTTATGTCCTGACGGTTGCGGGACTTGTGATCGCTTCCATTATTCTCACGCAGAGACCGCTCATCACGGAATTCGGCTCAAAGAGCACGAGGGCGGCCCGCGCCGCATCCGAGCGCCGCAAGGTCTTATCTGCCGAGCGAAGCGAAAGGCGCCTCATGAAGAGGGAGGCCCGCGCAAAAAGAAAGGCGGAAGAGGAGGACTATGACGACGGAGAGGACTACGTGGACCTCGACGAGGACTACGGGAGCGATCCTCTCACGAAAGTGACTCTGAAAAAGCGCGCGAAGAAGAGCGCGAAGACGGAGGAGGAGCAGCCGGTCAAGGTGATGCAGTCCGCGATGCCGTCCTTCCTCGCGGATACTTCATCTGAGAAGAACAAGTCCCGCGCGGGCTCCTCAAAGAAACAGACCGTCCCGGCCTCCGCGCTTACCGAGTCGATCCGGAAGCTCAACAGTCAGCCTGCCTTCACGGCTGACGAGGGAGAGACGATTTTCGCCATGCCGTCCTTCTTAAGGGCAAATGAAAGGAAACAGCCGCATAAAGAGCCGTCTTCCGCTCATGAGGCGGTCCTTGCTCCGGATCCTTACGACATCGAGATCGAAAATGAACCGCTGACGAATAAGACTGAGGACCTCTCTTACGAGGGCGTCCCGTTTGGTGAGGAAGTAAGGGAGAGCACGCCAGGCGGAGCGGCTCTTATGGAGAGGGAAGCGGAAGCCTCCGCTTCCTTAAATGAGACAAGGACCGGGAGAGGCCGGGACTCCTCCGCGAAAGAGAAGCCTTCCACAAAGAAGGAGAAGCAGGAGGGAATCGCGAATATCTCTTCGGAGATCGAAAAGTCCGCGCCGAAGAAGCCGGAGTACGAGCTGCCCCCGACCCGGCTGCTCACAAAGGGCAAACCCGCGAAGGGCGACTCGAGGCAGCACCTCATGGACACGGCGGCCAAACTCCAGCAGACGCTTGAGAACTTCGGAGTGAATGTGAAGGTCGTCAACGTGAGCCGCGGCCCGACAGTGACCAGGTACGAGCTTCAGCCGGATATGGGTGTTAAGGTCAGCCGCATCGTGAATCTGCAGGACGACATCAAGCTGAACCTTGCGACCTCCGAGATCCGGATCGAGGCCCCGATCCCCGGGAAAGCCGCGGTCGGCATCGAGGTGCCGAATAAGGAGATCGCGCCGGTCATGCTGCACGACATCATTGACTGCGAGGAGTTCAGGAACAGCAAGGCGAAGCTGCCTTTTGCCGTGGGCAAGGACATCGGGGGGAGGCCGGTCATCGCGGACATCGAGAAGATGCCCCACCTCTTAATTGCCGGCGCAACCGGATCCGGCAAATCGGTCTGCATCAACACCCTGATCGTGAGCATTCTCTACGGGTGCACGCCGGACCAGGTCCGCTTCCTCATGATCGACCCGAAGGTCGTGGAGCTCAAGATATACGACGGCATCCCGCACCTCCTCATTCCGGTTGTGACCGACGCGAAGAAGGCGGCCGGAGCCCTCAACTGGGCCGTGCAGGAGATGACTGACAGATACAACAAGTTTGCGCAGTACCCGGGCGTCCGCGACCTGAAATCCTACAACGCCCGCGTGAAGAAGATGAACCGCGAGCTGGATGAAAATGAGGTGATCCCGGAGATGCCGAGGATCATCGTCATCGTGGATGAGCTGGCGGACCTCATGATGGTCGCCTCTTCCGAA
>CADCPJ010000397.1 GCA_902803245.1 uncultured Lachnospiraceae bacterium
GCTCCGGCGATTCCGACGGACGCGGAGTTGATGAGAAGATCCATGCCCTCTGAGCTTCCCCACTTCCTGTCCGTGTAGAACTGGTAGTAGGAGCGGCGCGTTTTGTCCATGCGGCGGATGATCTTCTCCGCGGCCCCGGAATCCGAGATGTCCTCGACTTCCATGATGCGGGCGATGCGGGCTGCCTTCGGAGCGAAGACGAAGATCTTGACGACATCTTCGTAATGGCGGAGGATGTCGTCCGCGCATCTGCCGATGAAGATGGCCGAGCCGCGGTCCGCTGCTTCCTTTATGATCTGGGACTGCATGATGAACAGTTTCTCCGAGATTCCCCCCGTGTCGCCCCCGTAAGGGGAGTAGGGCTCAAAGAAGGGGCTGCTAAGCCTCTCGTCCGAAGAAGTCAGGGCGTCTTCGGAGAAGCCGTGTTTCTTTGCGATCATGGCGATCATATTCTTGTCGAATACCGGAATATCGAGGTCCCGGCTGAGTGCGTCCGAGATCACTTTCCCGCCGCTGCCGTATTCGCGGCCGACGGTGATCAGTACTTTGTGGCGGAGCTTCATGTCATTCCCCTCCTTTATGGGAGCTCTTTCCCTGAATCCGGGAAAAGCTGTATATGCGGCCAGGCATGTGCCCGGGCCTGATCCGGCTGCTGGATTAAGGCTGGTTTTATTTTACCACAAACTCACGGAAAACGCATGCTTTTATCTGACAATTGAGCACTTGCGGATTGCTGTGAAATATTGAAGGAATAGTGTATAAAGGAATCGGAAAGCGGAAGCGAAACCCTTAAGTTTCCTAAAAATGAACACAATGAAGTGCAAGGAGAACGAAAAACTTGGAACAGCGCTTTTTTGATTGATGACTTCTGACAGAAATGGTATACTTGTCACATGTAGAATTGTTTTTTTTTAAATACAGAAGAGGAGAAATGAGTATGATCACCGGGAGCGAAGCAGAAAGTCGCGCCTTGATGATGAATGCCGCAATCCGAATTGTGGCAAAGCACGGCTTCGAGGGCTTTACGACCAAGAAATGGGCTCTGGAAGCGGGCGTGGCGGAGGGTTCTCTCTACTATCATTTCAAGAGTAAGAATGACCTGCTCGATGAGACATTCTTGATGATTGACCACGAGATCGAGGAACTGTATCTCGAAGAAGACGAGATGCCGGAGAACCCAGAGCTCCTGATCGCTTTTTTTGAGGAGCTCTGGCGAAGATTCTATCACTATCTTCTCGATCATCCGGACCGGACGCTGTACTATTACCGCTACCGGATATCCCCCCGCTACACCATGGAGATGCAGAAGCAGCTGATGGAGAAGTGGGGCAATACCCTGAAGCTGTTTCAGCAGGTGCCGGAGGCCATTGATCTGAGTGACAACATCACGAGTCGGGTTCTGTGGAGCTTTCTGGTTGACACGACTGCGGCATTTGCTTCCCGGATCATTATCTGGGGAGACACAAACACCGCGAAGATCGAGAGGGAAGCGGCGAGATTTATTATGAAAGGCCTGTCGGGCCTCGTGGAAAAGGACGGCGCGTAAGCTGTGAATCAAATGAATGAGATGCGTTCCAGGTGCGGATTTCCCTTAAGAATTCCGCACCGTATTTTATGCTCCCGATGAGGGGCGTGCGCTCCATGAGGAGAAGGCTTGTGAGATTCTCCGGGCGGAGGGCGGCCATGTCGTGCAGTGCCTCATCGGGACAGATCTTCCACGGCGGCAGCCCCTTTTCGCGGGACAATCTGAGCCGCAGCGCGATGAGGCTCCGGTAGAGGCCCCGGTCCTCCGTCCCGGCCGGAGGGGACGAGGGACGCGTGTGCCTCAGAAGGCAGACGGAACAGGAGGAGCAGCTCCCCGGTGAACCGTGCCGTGTCTCGCCGAAGTATTCCCTGAGATAAGTCCTTAAGCAGGTGCGGCCCGATGCGTAGAGGCGCATCGCCTCAAGCCGGAGCTCCATGATCTCCCGCAGCTCTTTTGAGCGGGTCCTCTGGATGAAAAAGCGGTTGGCCCGGATGTCCGCGTCGCTGTAGAGAAGAATGCAGTCGGACGGCCTGCCGTCCCTCCCTGCCCGGCCCGCCTCCTGGTAGTAGTTCTCTATGCTGCCGGGCATCTGGTAGTGAATTACAAAGCGGACGTCGCCCTTGTCGATGCCCATGCCGAACGCATTGGTCGCCACCATGACCGGAGTTCTTCCGGAGGTCCAGGCATCCTGGCTCTTTTTTCTGTCTTCCGCCGCCATGCCGCCGTGGTAGAAGGATGCGGGAACTCCGTGCTTTATGAGAAACGCGGCGAGATGCTCAGTGCCCCGCCGCGTCAGGCAGTAGATGATGCCGTGCATACCCTCATAGGACGCTAGCAGGCGAAGAACCTCCGCCTTCCGGTTCTTGGGACAGCGGACCTCGTAGTAGAGATTCGGCCTGTCGAAGGAGGCGGAATAGATATAAGGATTCCGAAGCAGGAGCGACTTCATGATTTCCGACCGGACGACCGGCGTCGCGCTTGCGGTAAATGCGGAGACGACAGGGCGGGAGGGGAGCGAGACGATGAATGAACCGATTTCCCTGTAGTCGGGGCGGAATTCCCTCCCCCACATCGAGATGCAGTGCGCCTCATCGACCACGAGGAGGGAAATGGGAGTGCCGGCCGCGAAGCTGCGGAAAGAAGCGGTGCCGAGGCGCTCCGGCGAGAGATAGAGCAGCTTTATGCTTCCTCTTCGCGCCTCATTAAGGACAGCCTCCTGCTGCGATGCCGCAAGCTCGGATGTGATCAGGGCCGAGGGAATCTGCCTCTTTATGAGCGCATCCACCTGGTCGTGCATGAGGGAAATGAGCGGGGACACCACGACGGTGAGATGCGGCATGGCAAGAGCGGGGATCTGGTAGCAGACCGACTTGCCGCCGCCCGTGGGAAGGATGCCGAGGACGTCCCGCCCGGCCAAAGACGCGTCAATCAGCTCCCGCTGGCCGGGGCGGAAGCTGTCATAGCCGTAATAC
>CADCPJ010000398.1 GCA_902803245.1 uncultured Lachnospiraceae bacterium
CGCTCACTCATTTCTCTAAAGAGGGGCATCATGTCAATATTGACCGAAAATTGGTCAACATCATGCCTCACATCGCCGTCCGCTCCGCGCTAGAATAGTCGGCGTAAGGGGAAATGAAACACATAGAAAGAAGGTGCATTCTGTTATGAAAATTTATAACATTCACGATATTGAAAAGTTCTGCGATGTCATTGATCACTGCAAAGGAAAGATTTCCCTCATCGTCGGCAACGGAGACCGCTTCAATCTGAAATCGAAGCTGAGCCAGTATATTGCCCTTACACAGTACTTCGGCGCCGCGACGATTCCGGAAATCGAGATTCACGCAGAAGATCCGGAAGACGTTGTGAGACTCACAAACTACCTGATCAGCGCCTGACGGCGCAAAGATTCCGCTGCCTCACATGAAGCTCCGCTTCGTGAGCCTAAAAAAGGAGGCAGCCTCACGAAATGCTCCGCTTCGAGACGGAGTTACATATTAATGACGGAGGACAAAACGATGTTAAAACTGCTGAAATCAATCTTTGGAACAGATCATTTCTTCTTCGACCTCTACGAGGCCGAGCGCAGCCCGGACAGAAAGGCCATGACAGATCTCTTTGATCAGTATTCCAGGGCCTGACATGCGTTTTTTGAGATGACTTGTCAAAAGCCAAAAGAATTTCATTTTACATATCATCGTCTCCGGCGGGCATAAAGCCCGCCGGTTTTTTATGTCAAAAAAAGGGCCGGATTTTGACATCTCCGTCCCGGCCGGTGATATAAGCGTAAATATTTGAGCATCAAAATGGGTATTTGGGAAAAAGACCGGCGGCCAAAGATCCTGTATCCTTTAGTCATCGGCGAAAATGGCTGTCACAGACGGACCTTTCGCGGTGTCAGGAGGATAAACTATGGATATCATGAAAAAACGGTGGCTGATACTGCTTGCGAGCTGCTTCGTGACGCTCTGCGTGGGCTCCCTCTACGCCTGGAGCGTCTTCGCCTCTCCGATGGCGAAGTACCTGTCCGAGATCACAGGCAAAGAAGTCACTTCGCTTGCAATCGTATTTACCGTGGCCAATGCCGTCGGCCCGATCACGATGATCTCCGGGGGCTTCATCAATGACCGGATCGGCCCCAAGTGGGTCCTCGTCGTCGCGGGCCTCCTCTTCGGCGCCGGCATGATCGGCTCCGGATTCGCGACATCCGTCCCGATGCTGATTGCCGCCTACGGGCTCGGCGTGGGACTCGGCTGCGGCATGGCCTACGGCACGATCGTCTCCAACGCCGTAAAATTTTTCCCGGACAAGAGCGGCTTCGCCGGAGGTCTCACCACCGCCTGTTACGGCGGCAGTTCTATCATCATTCCGATCATAGCCAATGCCATGCTCACCAGCATGCACGTGACGAAGGCATTCAAGATCCTGGGCGTCGTCATGATGGTCATCATCATCGGTTCCGCTTTCGTCATCGAGGCGGCGCCTGCTGACTTCATGGCAGGAAATGCGGCAGGCAGAGGCGGGGCCTCTCCTGCGGCAAAGGATATGACCTGGAGGGAGATGCTGCGGGACAGCAGGTTCTGCCTGATGCTGCTCACCCTCACCTGCGGGGCCTTTGCCGGTATGATGATCATCTCCCAGGCCTCTCCCATCGCGCAGGAGATGATGGGCTTCACCCCTGCAGATGCCGCGTTTACGGTGTCCCTGCTCGCCCTCTTCAATATGCTGGGCCGCCTTGCCTCCGGGACGCTCTCAGACCGCCTCGGGGCAGAAGGGACGATGCGCCTCACCTTCGCCGTGTCCATCTTTGCCGGCATCCTTCTCTTTTTCTGCCGGGATTCCACAGTGCCCATCTTCTATATCGGCCTCGCGCTTGCAGGTTTCGGCTTCGGAAGCATCATGGGAATCTACCCCGGCTTCACCGCGAAGACCTTCGGCAGGAAGAACAACAGCGTCAATTACGGCATCATGTTTATCGGCTTTGCCCTGGCCGGTATCCTGGGCCCCATGATCATGAACCTTCTCAAGAGTGCCACGGGAAGATATCAGGGAGCATTTCTCGTTGCGGCGGCGCTCAGTGTCGCAGGCGAGATCCTGATCGCCCTGCTCGTAAGGAAAAATCAGGGCTGAGTCCCCATTCCGGCGGATATCCAAAAAAAAGCAGTGTCCCATAAGGAGCACTGCTTTTTCTGCCTTCTGAGACAGCGTTCATCTCATCCATCACATTCCCTCTGCACCTTGATGCCGCAGAGCGCAGGTGTCAGAGGTCAATAGTCCTCTTCGAGGAGCTTCCGGATCTCCTCCTCCATCTTTTCCCGCGGGCTGTCCGCCGGGAAGGCGGTCAGGGCGTCGTCAATCCCCACGTTGGCGTAGGCCGGGTCGTCGATCCCGTAGATCAGGATGACCGGGATCCCGTCGAGCTCATCGCATTCTGTCCGGAAATACGTTCCTTTGTACACATAGCTCATGCGGAGGCCAAGCGTGTTTCTGCGCTTCTCGTCAATATTCTCAGCGGGCCTGGCGCCGAATCGGACAAGCATCTCCTCCACTTCACAGAGCTTCAATTCCATTTCATTTTCATTCATAATCCGTTCTCCTCCTCCAGTCTGCGGATGCGTCTTGCCTCCGCAAGGACCTTCTCCACCCACTCATCATCCGGATCGCACACCTTATAGGTGCGGAACCCGTAGATCAGGCCGTTCTGGTGAATCACGTCTTCATCGTCAATATGCAGGGAAATGCGGTAGAATCCAGGCATCTTCTGGGGCAGCGTCTGGGAGTTCTGCCTCTGCACCTCCCTCAGGTGGCGGTCCCTGTTCACAATCTGCGTGAAGCGCACCCCGTATCTCGCAAAGAGACTTCGGATGTAGCGCTCGGACCGGAAGGAGGACGTATACACCCACACTTCAAAGCCCTCATCCTGCAGCTCATGGATCAGACGCACGGTCCCCTTCCGAAGCCGTTCGACAAATATGCGGTTAAACGGAAACGGCAGCGGCGGCTCCGTCTCAAACATATTCGGATCGACGAAGAGCACGTCGTCCAGGTCAAATGAAATCCGCATGGAGACACCTCCTTATAGCTGCCGTCTCAATCAAAAATCTCACGCAGATGAAAGAAGAAGTTCTCCTGAAACGGCGTCTCGATAAGCCGGACGGGCTTGATCTGGTTGCTCGATACGCCCTTCATCGCCATCATGTCGCGGTAGAGCTGGTAAGTCTGCTGCTGAAGGATCATAAGCTCGAGCCCGCCAAGTACATGCGTGCGCACCATCTCCCCGTAGGTGGGATTGGCCTGCGACAGCGTCCTTTCGAGCACGGCCCTAAGTGTCGGAATCTGATCCTTTTCCAGGAGCTCCGAGGGCTCCATGAGGAGCACATAGTGCCCGGGGGAGGTGCTTAAGTCCGCATACAGGCTGTAGTCACTGACCCCGATTCCCGTCTCGATCGAAAACTGGTCAATTGCCCAGCGGAGATCCTCCTCGTTGGTCTTCTCCCCCGCTATGGA
>CADCPJ010000399.1 GCA_902803245.1 uncultured Lachnospiraceae bacterium
AATTGCCGAAGGCAATTGCTTAGATTAACTGCATATAGGGAAAACGAAATGTTCTGCTTCAGCAGACAATTTCGTTAACAACTATAATATACCAGATAAAAGCGGCCTCGCGCCATTCTCCCTCACAGTTAAGCAGATCCGGAGTTATTTGGAGTTATTTGGAGTTATTCGGAGTTATTCGGAAAAACACGAGACGGAGGAACCAGATGAGAGAACGGATCACATTTACCGAAAATGACAGGATCGCGGTCATCGCGCCGCATCCGGATGACGAATGTCTGGGAGCAGCGGCGCCGCTGCTCCTTGCACCGGACCGGACCGACATCTTCGTGCTCACAGACGGAAGATGCGGGAATCCCGCAAAGAGCACCGACGAAGAGGCAAAGATCCGTAAGAAGCAGTTCGAGGCAGAGATGGAGGCAGTGCAGCCCCACGCCTGGAAATGGCTCGGCTATGAGGACACGACTCTTAAAAAGCATCCGGAAGCCGTCGACGAGATCGATTTTACCCCCTACACGAAGATCTTTCTTCCCTGGCATAAGAGCCGCCACCCGGATCACCGGGCTGCGGCGATTATGTGCTGCAAGGCCATCCACCGCCAGAAGGTGCAGGCGGAATGCTTCATGTATGAGATCTATGCGCCGTTTTACTTGCCGACCCACTGCATCGACATTACGGATGTCCTGGAAGAGAAACGGCGTCTGATCCGTTTCCACGCGGATCAGGGCGGGCAGGAGGAGATCACACTGTCCCTCAACCGTTTTCGCGGCTCACAGATGCCCTCGGATCCGAAATGCAGATACGCCGAGTGCTATCTGAAAACAGACGCCCATGAGCTCGCCTACAACCCGGATCTCATCATAAAGCTCTATACGCTGCGGGAAGACCCTTCTCTGGAAGATTCCCTCAAGGAAAAGGGCATCCGGATCAAGCGGGTGATGCCGGCCGACTACCTGCAGGTCCTCAAGTTTATCAGAGACAGCTTCCACCCCGCCTGGGCCAGCGAAGCTCTCGCCGCGATGACAAACGGGGCCTGCTTTGTGGCGGTCCGCGACAAAAAGCTGCTCGCCTTCGGCTGCGCAGGCGCTAATGCTCCGGATTATGCCGGTCCGGGGGGCACCATCCCCGAAGCGCGCGGTCTCGGAATCAACAGGGCGCTCGTGCAGAAGTCCTTCCGCTACCTGAAGGATCAGGGATTTCGATATGCGGTCTCAGGCTCTGTCTCCCCCGATGAAATAAGGATCGTGGAGAGGGTCGCAGACGTCATCGTCGTCGAAGGCAGCAAAGGCGCATACGATGACCTGATAAGGCGGTGAGCACTGATGCTGCAGGCATTGCAAGCGGTCTGCCGCGATAGGAAAGAGATTATTGAACATGTCTAAGGATCAGCGATTCATTGAACGGTTAGAACAAAACTGTGCTTCCTTTCCGGAAAAGACAGCCCTGATCTCGACGGAGGACGGGAAATATGTGACCTATTCCGAGCTCTATGAGCGCTCCGGACGCGTTTACCGCTTCCTGAAGCACAAGGGCATCGGGAGGGAAGATGTAGTGATGATCACGCTTCCGCGGGGAGTCGATCCGATCATCGCCCTCATCGGCATCTGGCGCGCAGGCGCGGCAGGCGTGATACTCGCCTCGGACTGCGAGCCCGAAAGAATGGCGTACATCCTGCAGGATGCGGGATGTGTCCTTACAATCGACCCGGGACTCTTCGCCGCTGCCATGGACTGTCCCTCTCTGGCCGGTCATGAGGAAACTTCCCCGCATGACCTCGCCTTCCTCATCTATACCTCCGGGACGACGGGAAAGCCCAAGGGAGTGATGCAGGAATACGGCACACTCGACATGTGCGTCGTGATGCATTTTTGCGGCGGGCGGTCAGTGATCGACGGCAGGTTCGCCATGCTTGCGCCGTTCTCCTCTGCGGTCTTCATGCTCATCGTCCCGACGCTTCTCTACGGCGCCTGGACCCTTGCGGTGATTCCGATGTCCGTCATCAGGGATCCGGACCTGCTTCCGGAGTGCATTGAACAGTATCAGATCACGAACATGTTCATCATTCCCTCCATGCTGAAGCACCTGAAGCGGATTCCCTCCACGCTGACGAAGATCATAGCCGGCGGGGAAGAGGCGAACGGCATTTTCAGCGATCAGGTGGAGCTGTTCTGCGGTTACGGCCAGTCGGAATCCTGCTTCAACATCACCACCTTCCTGATCGACCGGGAATATGACAATACTCCCGTCGGCAGAATCGGGGAGCAGAAAGCTAAGATCTGCATCATGAGCGACGAGGGAGAGGTTCTGCCGCCCGGGGAGAAGGGAAATCTGTGCTACAAGGCGCCTTATTTCCGCGGCTATGCCGGCCTGCCCGAACTGACAGAGCAGGTTCATCTGAACGGATATATCCGGTCAGGGGATATCGCCGTAATCCGTCCGGACGGTTTGATTGTGATCACCGGAAGAGCGGACGAAATGATCAAAATCCGCGGGAACCGCATCGAGCCCGCGGAAGTCGAAGCGGTGATGAGAAGCGCACTTGAAGTGGAATGGGTGGGGGTGCGGAAAGTCCTGTATCAGGGGCATCCCTGTCTCTGCGCCTATTACGCGGAGGAGCCGAAGAGATCCATCGAAGAGGCAAAGCGGATTGCGGGCCGGATGCTTCCTCCCTATATGATCCCGTCCTGTTTTATGAAGATCGACAGCATTCCCGTCGGCGCGAACGGAAAGATCGCGAAGAACAAGCTTCCGCTTCCTGTTTCCCGGTGACTTAAAAACCACGG
>CADCPJ010000400.1 GCA_902803245.1 uncultured Lachnospiraceae bacterium
AGCACTCCGTCGGCCATCGCGTCGATGTCACCCTTAAGGAGACCGATCACGATCTTCTGGAGCGCGGTCATATCCGCTTCGGTGATCTGGCCGATCATGCCGAAGTCGATCCAGTGGACCTTGCCGTGACTTACCATGATATTTCCCTGGTGAGGATCCGCATGGAAAATGCCGAAATCAAACACCTGGTTCACATAGCTTTCCAGAATCTTCCTGCCGGCTTCTATGGGTTCTATTCCGTTCTCGGGAAGTTTGTCCTTCTTTGAGACCGAGCAGCCCTCCACAAAGGTCATCGTGAAAATGCGCTCTGTCGTCAGCTCGTCGATCACTGTGGGGCAGGTCACATCCCCGTCCGCAAGGACGACGTCCTTAAAGAACTTTGTGTTTGCCGCCTCGATCCGGAAATCCAGTTCCTCCTTCGTCACCTTCTCGAATTCCTCGATGATGGTCACGAGGTCCATCGTATCCGATCCGGAAGAAGAGGAATCTCCGCCTCCGAGCAGTCCGCCGAGGCCTTTCAGGAGATCGAAATCCTTCTGCATCATCTCGGCGATCAGCGGGCGCTGCACCTTGGTCACGACCTTGGTGCCGTCGCGGAGCACACCGAAATGGACCTGTCCGATGGAGGCCGAGCCGATCGGCTCATCGCGGAACTCGCTGTAGATCTCTTCGATCTTCTTTCCGGTCTCCGACTCGATCACGGCGCGGGCTATGGCGGGATCCAGCTCCTTCACGTTCTGACGAAGCTTCTCCAGCTCCTTGCAGTAGTTCTCCGGGAGCAGATCGACACGGCTGGACATGATCTGGCCGATCTTGACGTAGGTCGGTCCGAGGTCCTCAAGTGTCGTGCGAAGCTCCTCCGGAGTGAGTCCGTTGGCATAGAAGTTGTGTTTGGCAAGAACGCCGATCATCTGGGCGGAACGCTTCTTGTTCTTTTTTTCTTCCTTGAGCTGATCCGCAAGCAGTATCTCCAGATCCGGCGTGATCTTCATGGGAGTATGAGTGAAGTCCGCCTTCATCCCCTCCAGCATACGGGCGAGTTCGTCCTTGCCGGGGGCGGGCGCTTCCTGCTTCGCAGAGCCTTCTTCCTCTCCGGACGCATCCTTTGCCGCACTCTTTGTAAGCTGGTCCGCGAAGCCCTCCAGACCTTCTTTCAGCTCCGCCATCCAGTCATTTTCCTTTTTCTGCTCTGTCACATCCGGATTCTTCTCTGCCGTCTGAGGCACATTCCCGTTCTTTTTATTCGACATCTTTTAAGCCCTCCTCACGCCTTCTTGATCGGCCAGACCAGGATCAGTCTTATAATACCGACAGCTGCTGCAAAAAGCAGGACTCCGCCGATTACCTTCAAAAGAGAGTGTGCCGTCGGCCACCACGGATTGAACAGAATATTCAACCCCGCTATGATCAGGAGCACACACAGAATCAACAGGATCCACCACCAGTTGATTCCCGAGCGGCGCGCATACAGCATCGCATAGAGGAAACTGTGTACGCCGTCTATGATCAGAAAGATTCCGAAAACCACACTGAGCACGACCAGCGTGTCCTTTCCCGAAATGAGAACAAAAATACCGATAAAAAGCAGCAGGAGCGCTACAGTAAAAAAAACCCAGGAAGAAATCTTCTTCTCATTCGCGATAAACTCCCATATCATCACCCCGCCGAACAGGATAAACGAGTACCCCAGGTACTCCACAAGCAGTCCGTCATACTGCTCGGGGAGGATCAGCATCAGCAGCCCGACGATCATCAATATCAGAGACGAGATGATCGTCTGCGTTTTAATCTTACTCAGTGCCTGAAACAGCATATCATTTCCCTTCCTTCTTGTATGTCACGCACTATGGTTCAGTTTTGATATTTTTTTGATGCTATTTTTGATACTTCTTCCAGAACAAATTCAGGATTGTAACTGCCCTGAACAGTTACCGTAGGATTATAAATCGCCCCGCTTGATGAAGTCAATATTTCTGCAGGCATTATCTGTAATCAGAGCGTATACCCGTGATCCCGGAAAATCCGCAGCAGGGACGAATTAATCTTATCCTTCACATAGGAGAAATCTTCCTCCTTGCATTCCACGCTGAAAGACAGGGTCATCGTCCCGCTGCCGATCGCGGTAATCCCGTTGTAGAACGGGCCGTTCAGGATCTTTCTGTCCGTACTTCCCACGTTTGGAAGCTCATCTTTAAGCATCTGTTCGATCTCATCGGCAGAGAATTTCGAAGAAACCTCTATCTCACAGATGACATGGGAGTTCATCTGCGTGCTGTTCTTAATCGTCTTGATCTCCCTGTTGGGACAGGTAATCAGGTCGCCCTCTCTGGTCAGCAATTTGATGCAGCGGACACCGATTTCCAGCACTTCGCCCTCATAAATGAAGCCGCCGAGGATCGCGAGCTGTATGGTATCTCCTACGTGAACAGTTCCCTCAAACACAAAGGTCAGGCCCGCAAAGATATCGGAGACAAAATTCTGCGCGCCGAGAGAAATGGCCAGGGCCAGGG
>CADCPJ010000401.1 GCA_902803245.1 uncultured Lachnospiraceae bacterium
ACCTTGTGCGGACAAACGGGACCGGGGAATGGATTCACCCCGATGAGAGCTCAGTGTGAAGCTGCCTGTGATCGACGCTGACAAAAATGTCTCCGCATAGGGACGCCTTCGGCAATCGCAAAGGTTAAATAAGCATATCAAAACCAACAGGAAGAAAGACGTGACGAATAAGAGATTGATAAGATGGGGACTCGCACTTCACATAGCCAGTTCCGTGATCCTGCTGATAAGTGCGGCATCCCTCGTTTTCTTCTGGGCCGCCGAATCTGCCTGCGATCTGGGAGTTGCCGGCGGGATGTCGCGCCGCTTCTACGGGGAAAAAGAGGCGGTGCTTGAGCTTGTAAGGAGTGAGCTCTGGAAGATCGGACTTGCGGCGGCAGCGCTCATTTTGCTAAGTGCATTTGTCGTTTTTTGCCGCAGGGTGGTCATGAGGAGAAGCCCCCGGATTGCCGGGGCGCTGATCGCGGCCGAGGCGGCGGGAATTGCTGCGCTTGCGGCGTTCCTTCTCCTCCATTCCCTCTTTGGGCGCTATCTCCCTGCGATCCGGGCGGAGCGGCAGATTCTCCTCATCCGGGACGAGCTCTCCGCGGACCGCTTCGTTGTCCACGGAGGGGGACAGATCGCCGGGGCGGAGGGGGAGAAGTACTCGTGCACCAACAGCGCGGAGTCGCTGCTGAATTTTGAGGAGAACAGCACCACGCATTTCCTGGAGCTGGACCTGCTCCCGACTGCGGACGGGGATGTGGTCTGCGCGCATGAGTGGGGCAGCATCACTGTGGACGGCGCGAGCCTTCAGGGTCCCGCGGACTCGGAGACAATCCGCCGGAAGGGGCACTGGCGGGACAGCCCGCTTAAGACGGCGCTCTTTGAGGATGCGGCAGCACTGATTGAGCGGAGGCCGGATGTCCGCATCGTCACGGACACGAAGGAGGACGGGCTGAAGTGCCTCGAAATCATCGCAGAGAGGTGGCCGGATCTGAGAGAGAACATCGTGGTGCAGATCTATCACGAGGAGGAATACCGGGAGGTGACGGCCCTGGGGTTCCCATACGTTCTCTATACGCTGTACAGGACGGCCGGGGAGGAGAGACAGCCCTGGAATATCCGAAAGACATCTCAAAGATGCAATCTTGTGGGCGTCGTCTTTCCCGCCAAGTGGGGCGATCCCGGGGAACTGCCGGAGATGCAGGCATGGTTTCGGCTCGTGCAGGAGCTGCATATCCCTATGTACGGGCACACGGTCAACTCAAAGAAGAAGATGCAGGCCGCCTTTATGAGGGGGTTTGCGGCGCTCTATACGGACAAAATTGCGCCGAAGTACCCGGGACTGCCGGATTAAGGGCCGGCTGCGCTGTGGTACTGCAGGGCTCAAGCTTCAGGCGTCACATTGCCGGTCACAGCTGCAGTGCCGTCAATCTCGGATTGACGAAATTGACAAATAGGAGTAAAATTTTTCTCGTGTTTTATCAATTATCATTAAAGGAGGCAACTTATGAAAAAGAAGATCCTTAGCCTACTGACTGCTGCGGCTCTGACAGCCACGATGACCGTGACAGCATTCGCTTCCGTCGGCGACATCGATCTCGGCGATGAAGTCGAATCCGTTGCGGAAGATGCCGCTGAAGACACAGAAGCAGCCGGCGACTACCACATCGGCATCGTCACCGGTTCCGTCTCCCAGTCCGAGGACGACCGCCGCGGAGCTGAGGCATTCCAGGCTATGTACGGCGAGGACCGCGTCACGCTCGCGATCTATCCGGACAACTTCACGGAAGAGCTTGAGACGACCATTCAGACCATCGTGAACCTCTCCGATGACCCGGATATGAAGGCCATCATCGTCAATCAGGCGATCCCCGGCACAACCGAAGCTTTCCGCCAGATCAAGGAGAAGAGACCGGACATCCTCTGCATCGCCGGTGAGTCTCACGAGGACCTTCCCGAGATCGGCAGCGCTGCAGACCTCGTCTGCAACAACGACTTCGTGGCCCGCGGCTACCTGATCATCCGCACGGCTCACGAGCTCGGCTGCGATACATTTGTCCACATCTCCTTCCCACGCCATCTGTCCTATGAGACAATGAGCCGCCGCGTTGCCATCATGAAGGCAGCCTGCGAGGAGTTCGGAATGAAGTTCGTGATGGAGTCCGCTCCGGACCCGACAACAGACGTAGGTGTCCCCGGCGCCCAGGCTTACATTCTTGAGCATGTTCCGGAATGGGTTGAGAAATACGGCACAAATTCCGCTTACTTCTGCACGAACGACGCGCACACAGAGCCGCTTCTTAAGCAGCTCCTCGAGTACGGTGGTTACTTCATCGAAGCGGACCTTCCCTC
>CADCPJ010000402.1 GCA_902803245.1 uncultured Lachnospiraceae bacterium
AAACCACGGCTTTTACTGGCTGGCCGAAAAACCCGGTGAACTACCGCCCCGGAATCCTTCCGCGTAAGTCAATATCTGCTTCCGGTGATGGAAGAGACGACAGGCCTTTCTAGGCCTCAGTTGGCGGCGTCTCGACAAGCGTGTAGTCCGCCTCATAGGGGTGGCTGAGATCCATGCTCTGCTTGAAGATCAGGCTGCTCTCCCCCTCCACCGAGATCTGTACCTGCTGGATATCCCTGCAGTTATTGACCAGCGAATTCACAATGGAATAGACCGGGATCCTCTCGTCGATATTCAGCGCGTTGGCAAGGAATGTCTGGTTCAGGTTCACATAGCAGATGCCGTTTGCGCTCGATACGCTGATGATCTGGGTGTTCCCCGGAACCGTCGGATAGTTTCCCTCCACCTTCGGACCGGCGATGATCCGCTCGACGACAGCCCACTCCAGGGGCTTGCTGGCGGTGTAGTAGATGGACCTCGCCTCCTGCCGGAGCGAGGTTCCGGCCTCGCCCGTGAAATACAGGTTGATCGCCACGTGCTGGATCGCATTGATCTGCTTTCCCGCATCCTCTACAAAGCTGTCGGCATTCATGATGCCGAGGAGGACCCCAGTCGGGGAGACGGCATTGTGGCCCTCGATCTCAAACCTCACGCCCGAGATGTCTTCGAGCTGGGCGAATGTGCGGACGATGCCGGCGCGCGTCAGGACCTCCCTCGTCGCCGACATATTATTGTATTCCTTGGAAAAATTGAGTGTGAGAATGTTCCCGTCCAGCGATTTCGACAGGATGCGGACTCCCTCGTCAAGGAGAGGCCGATAATCGGACTTCTCCGGAACCGTCTGGATCTTCTCGAGAAGGTCGCCAATCAGCTCCTCAGTGATGAGTCCGGGATCGATCAGCCCGCCTCCCGCCATATCCTCCTCCCGCGCCCCCTCATAGGGCGCGTGTTCCAAACCGTCTTCCCCGCTGTTCAGGTACCAGATCTGTCTCTCACCCGCCTTCGCATTTTTCGCGGCGGGGCCGCAGCCGGTGATTCCAAGCAGAACTGTAAGAAAGACTCCGACTGCCAGTATTCGTGTTCTCAAAAGAGTCACCCCCTGTTATTCTTCGTGCACAAGCGGTATGCGGACCATAAATGTCGTCCCGGCCCCGACTTTGCTCGATACCTTGACGATTCCCCTGTGCAGGACGATTGCGCTCCTCGTGATCGCAAGTCCCAGTCCGGTTCCCTCGATGGTCGTGGAGTGGGACTTGTCGCCCCGGTAGAATCTCTCAAAGATGTGCTCGATCTGGTCTTCCGGTATGCCGAGACCGCCGTCCGCGACACTCACGTAGAAATACTTGTTGTCATTTTTCAATGAGACGCGGACATAGCCCTCGTCCACGTTGTACTTGATGCCGTTTTCAATCAGATTGGAGAAGGCGAGGGACAGCTTGGTCATATCGACCTCCGCCAGCACCGGCTGGTAGGGATCCATGATGAGCTCGATTCCCCGCTTATCCGCTATCGGGCGGAGGCGCTTCATGACCTGCTCCAGGAGTTCCCCGATCTCCCTCTCCTCGAAGTTCATCTCCGCGGCTTTCCGATCCATGCGGACCATCGTGAGAAGGTCGGTGATGATGTTGTTCTCGCGGTCGATCTCCTGGGTGATATCGCTCATAAACTCCTGGTAGAGCTCGATGGGGACATTTTCCTGACCGTTTAAGGAGTCCGCCAGTACCTTCATCGAAGTGAGCGGCGTCTTCAGCTCGTGGGAGACGTTGGAGACGAATTCCTGGCGGGAGTTGTCGAGGGCGCGCACTCTCGACAGCATCTGGTTGAACGCGTCCGTGATCTGCTCCGTCTCGATATAGGTCGGCACGGAGATCGCCTTGTCCTCATATCCGTCGGTCACGTCTTCGATGGCCCTCGTGACTTTTGTAAATGGTTTCACGAGAAGGTTGGCCAGGAAGAAGCCCCCGACAAGGACAAAGATGCTGACCATCACGACGACAAAGATTCCCTGGTTTTCCAGGTGTCTGGCGGTCTGCTGGATCTCATTGGTGGAGACGGAAGCGATGAGGACGCCGAGGATCCTCTGTCCGTCGGTCTCCATGATCGGGACCGTGAACTCGATGTAAGCGTTCCTGTTGTCGTAGAAGGTCGCACTGCTTCCGGTCTCGAAGCAGCTGATCACTTCCCTGGAGACCGACGTCCGACCGGTGTCGAGGTCGTAGGTGTCCTTCACGACGCGGAAGGACGAGTCGATGATGAGGAGCCTCCCGCTGAAGATGTTGCTGAGCATGGAAAGCTGGTTGTCGATGACATCGGACTGCCCCTCCCCGGTGAGATACTCCTCGGAGATGATGGAGCGCGTGATGACGTCGCACTGGTTCTTGACATTGCTGATGCGGATGGAGACGGCTCTCTCCCTGTAGCTCTGCGTGATGAGCCAGGATGCCGCGATGGTCGGTATGATTCCGATCAGAACAAGCATCAGCATAATCCGGAACCGGAGGCTCCGGAAATACTTCATTCTCGTACGAAAACCTGACTTTGCTATGATGGCACCTCCATAAGCTGTGATGTCCAAAAGAGTGATGTCCACAGGCGGATGCATATTGTATGTTACTATTGCGTCACACGTGATGGCACGCCGCGAGATGCCCGTCTCCCTTGTCGGTCAGCTCCGGCCTCACCTTGGCGCAGAGCTCGTCCGCATAGGGACAGCGGGTGCGGAAGCAGCAACCGGAAGGCGGGTTCACCGGGCTTGGGATCTCCCCCTTAAGAACGATCCTCTCCTTGCCCCGAAGGTGCGGGTCCGCGAGCGGTATGGCATTTAAGAGATATCCCGTGTACGGATGCAGGGGACGGCTGAAGAGTTCCTCCTTTTTGGCGATCTCGCAGATCCTCCCGAGGAACATCACCGCCACGCGGTCCGCAATAAAGTGGATGACGCTCAGGTCATGCCCTATGAAGACCGTCGTGAGATTCATGTCGATCTTCAGCTTTTTAAGGAGATTCAGCACCTGGCTCTGAACCGAGACGTCGAGGGCGGATACCGGCTCATCGCAGATGAGCAGCTCCGGGTTAAGTGCGATGGCTCTCGCGATCCCGATCCTCTGGCGCTGTCCCCCCGAAAACTGGTGCGGGTACCGCATCAGGAACTCTCCCGGAACGCCGACGCGCTCCATGAGAGTCAGCACAAGTTCAGTCGTCTCCTTCTTCGAGGAGCACACGCCGTGCGTCACTAAAGGTTCCGCGATGATGTCCCTCACCGTCATGCGGGGATCGAGGCTCGCGTAAGGGTCCTGGAAGACCATCTGCATATTTCTTCCGATCGGCTTGAATTCCTTCTCCTTCATGGCGGAGATCTCCTGCCCCTTATAGAAGACGGATCCGGAAGTGGGCCGGATGAGATGGATCAGCGTCCGGGCGAGGGTGCTCTTCCCGCAGCCCGACTCCCCCACCAGCGCGAGCGTCTCGCCCCGGTAAACCGCGAGATCGACTTCCGAGACGGCCTGGACGATCTTTCTCTTCGCGGTCCGGAAATGCTTCGTCAGCTTCTCCGCCCTTAAGAGGATTTCTCCCCCCTCAAGTCCCGCGGCGCTTATTTCCCTGTCATCAAAACTTAGCATCATTTTTTCAGCACCCCTTTTGTTCATGCAGGAAGCACCTGCAGGCATGGCCCTCCCGGACCTCAGCGATCCCGGGAGTCTCCCTCCGGCACCGGTCGGAAGCATGCGCACACCGGTTCGAAAAGGCGCACCCCTCCTTAAGATGCAGCATGTTCGGAACGACGCCCGGTATGGTGCTTAAGAACTCCGGATTCCCGGTCATCCGCGGGATGGACAAAAGAAGTCCCCTGGTGTAGGGATGCTCCGTGTGGTCAAAGAGATCGAACACCGGGGCGCTCTCCACGATCCGCCCCGCGTACATCACGTAGACATAGTCGCAGATCTCCGCCACCACGCCCATATTGTGCGTGATGATGAGGACGCTCATGCCCTCCTCCTCGCAAAGCTTTTTCATGAGGTCAAGGATCTGGGCCTCGATCGTGACGTCGAGGGCCGTGGTCGGCTCGTCCGCGATGAGGAGCTTCGGGTGGCAGACCATCGCCATGGCGATCATCACGCGCTGGCGGAGTCCGCCCGACAGCTCATGGGGATAGGCGTCGTATCTCTGTCCGGCCTCCGGTATGCCGACCCTCTCAAACATCTCGAGAACCTGACTCTTCGCGTCGTCCTTGTCCTTTGCCTTTTTGTGCTTTAACAGCACCTCGCGCACCTGCCTGCCGACCTTTAAGACCGGGTTCAAGGAAGTCATGGGCTCCTGGAAGATCATGGAGACGTCATTTCCGCAGATTTTCCGGAGCTCCTTGTCCTTCAGGCCGACCAGTTCCCGGCCGTCCAGCCGGATGGACCCGCTCTCAACCCGCCCCGGATAGGGAACGAGGCCCATGACGGACTTCGCGGTCATACTCTTCCCGCAGCCCGACTCGCCCACAAGGCCGACAATCTTTCCGGGCGGAACGGCGATATCCACGCCGTTTACGGCCCTCACGACGCCTTTATTTGTTAAAAATGACGTGCGGAGGTCCCTCACATCCAGTACAAACTCTTCACTCATCTGCTCTTATGCGCTCCTTGGTTTACTGCTTCTGAAGGTACGGATCCAGCACGTCCCTCAGCCCGTCCCCGAGAAAGTTGAATGCGAGAACCACGACCATGATCGCGATGGCAGGCGCGAGGGCCAGCCAGGGGCTCGAGAACAGGAACTGCTTCGACTGATTCACCATGAGTCCCCAGGAGGCCGCCGGGGGCTGCACACCGATCCCGAGGAAGCTCAGAGTGCTCTCGGAGAGTATGCAGGATGGGACATTCAGCGTGTAGAGAACGATGATGGACGGGATGCAGTTGGGAAGGATGTGCCGGAACATGATCTTTCCCTTGCTGACCCCTATCGATTTCGCGGCCTCCACATACTCCGTCTCCTTGAGGCTGAGCGTCTGGGAGCGGACGACGCGCGAGACGCTCGCCCAGCCCACGAGGGCCAGGGCGGCAAACATGCACAGGATGGAATTGGCATACCTCCCCAGCGTGTACATGATGACCATGCAAAGAAGCAGGGACGGGAAGGACAGCATCACGTCCGCCAATCTCATGATCAGGTAGTCAACAAAGCCCCCGAAATATCCCGCCGCAAGGCCGAGGATGATCCCGATGAAGAGCGATATGGCGGAGGGAATGATGCCGATCACGAGGGAGACCCTCGCCCCGTAGAGGATGCGCGTGAAGACGTCCCTTCCGAGCTCGTCCGTTCCGAGCAGGTGCTCCGCGCTCGGAGGGCTCAGCCTCGCCTTCAGGTTCTGCTCCGCCTCCTTGTAAGGCGCAATCGCAGGCGCAAGGATGGCGAGAATGATGACGGCAAGAATGACGGCAGCGGATATGGCGGCCAGAGGGTTCTGCCTGCACAGACGGATGAGCTTCTCCTTCGGGCCGTCCGCCTCACCGATCTCCGCGGCCAGATCCTCGATGTGCTTCCTCTCCTCCTCCGTAGAAGGCGGTTCTCCGTGCCCGCTTTCGTCCGTCACGGGCGCCCTGCCCGAGGTCTTAGGTATATTGTCCAGCTTTTTCGCCATGAAGTGCTCCTATCTTGAATGCCGGATTCCTGTGAAAAAGGAAACAGCTTTGTCCCGTTTCATGAGCATGCCCATTTTGCACGCATATCCTCACCTCTCCCTGCGGATCCTGGGATCCATCACGGAATAGAGCAGGTCCGCTGCCAGGTTTCCCAGGATGACAAGCACCGTCGTGAAGAGAATGGTGCCCTGCAGAAGCGGCATATCCCTGTTCTGGATCGCCTGCGTCGCCAG
>CADCPJ010000403.1 GCA_902803245.1 uncultured Lachnospiraceae bacterium
GAGAGTGTGGGATTCGAACCCACGTGCCCCGGATGGGACAACCGCATTTCGAGTGCGGCTCGTTATGACCACTTCGATAACTCTCCATGTTTTGTCTTTGATCCCCGGCCAAGGCGCTCAGCCCTTGATCCGCGATCAGGGATGCAGGATGCGGCACGGATTTGAGAATAAACTGCCGGTGCCTTAAGGCTCAGGAAGAGGATGTGCCGAATTCCTTCTTCAGGCGGTCCCGCTCCCTCAGCTCTTTGAAGAAGCGCTTTATGAGGCCGCTGCACTCCTCCTCAAGAACTCCGCGGCGAACCCGGACCTGGTGGTTGAAGCCCTGCATCTCAAGCAGGTTGATCACCGATCCGGCACAGCCGGCCTTGGGATTCATGCACCCGATGACGCACTCCGGTATCCTGGCCTGCACGATTGCGCCGGCGCACATCGGGCAAGGCTCAAGAGTCACATAGAGCGTACACCCTTCCAGCCTCCAGTCCCCGAGCACCTTCGCCGCCCGCCGGATCGCAGTCAGCTCCGCGTGGGCAAGGGTGTTTCCGTCCGTGTTGCGGCGGTTGTAGCCTCTTGCGATGATCTTCCCTTCATGGGTGATCACGCAGCCGATCGGGGTTTCCTCGCGGGCGTAGGCCCGCTTTGCCTGTTCAAGTGCCTTCCGCATGAACATCTCGTCCGTATCCATACCCGGACATTATATACGACAGAATCCCGAAAAGCAAGCACAGCCTTCATTTCTTCACAAAACGATGCTATACTTAGTTGTAACTATTTACAGATTATTGGCGGAGCTGTGAGCTTCCTGCCTGAAAATAAGGGATTTTGAGAGCTTTGGCGCCCTTGATTCCTTAGGAGCAGATACATATGACCGGAAAAGAAGACACGAAAGAATCCCGCAGCACGGAACCCGTGGCTCTCATGGAGTCCTGGAGAAGGGACACGGAGATCCAGGCCGGATCCTTCAAAGAAGGAAATATCTACGGAGATCACGTCGAGGACATGATCCTCGTGATGAAAGGCGTGCTGAGCCGGATTGATACGCTGAGAAAGGACATGAAAAAGAGGCTCGGGACCGACCCTGTGGATCACTGCCTTGCCCGAATAAAGAGCGACCGGAGCATGAGAGAGAAATGCCGCCGCAAGGGACTCCCCGAGGACAGCAACTCGGCGCTTCATCTCATACACGACGCCATCGGGATCCGCATCATCTGCGGATTCTTAAATGACGTCTACGTGATCCGCGACTATCTCGCCAGGTTTGAGGACTACGAGGTGATTGACGAGAAGGATTATATCCGCCACGCAAAATCGAACGGATACCGCAGCTACCACATGATATTGAGGGTGAGCGGGAGCTATTACGTGGAACTTCAGCTCCGCACCATTTCCATGGATACATGGGCGGCTCTGGAGCACCAGATCCATTACAAAAAGGGAAGATTTGAAAATGACCGCCTGATTGTCTCGGAACTGAAGCGCTGTGCCGACGAGCTGGCGTCGACCGATGTGTCGATGCAGACCCTGAAGGATATGATCGATTCCGTGAAATAAAAAAGGAGAATCCGATGAAACTGCTGATTGCAGAGGACACGAGGGACTTAAACCGCGCACTTAGCGCCGTTCTCTCCCATGAAAAATACGACGTGGATTCCGTCTACGACGGCGAGGAGGCATCGCAGCATCTCAAAAAGGACAGCTACGACTGCATTATCCTCGACATCATGATGCCGAAAAAGAGCGGACTGGACGTGCTGAGGGAGTTAAGGCAGAATAATATCGTCACGCCGGTTCTCCTTCTCACCGCCAAGGCCGAAGTGGACGACCGCGTGAACGGGCTCGATGCGGGCGCCGACGATTACCTGACAAAACCATTTGCCATGAAGGAGCTTCTTGCGAGAGTGCGCTCGCTGACCAGGAGGATGACGGAGTACAGCTCCAGGGATCTTTGCTATGAGGATATTCTCCTTAAGGCGGAGAGCTTTGAGCTGTCCGCCAAGAATTCCGTGCGGCTCTCCATCAAGGAATTTGAGCTCATGCAGACGCTCATCCTGAATGCGGGGAGGGACCTGGAGACAAAATATCTCCTTGAGCACGTCTGGAGCAAGGAGCCGGAAGCGCAGCCGGACACCGTCTGGCTCTACATCTCTTACCTGCGCGGCAAACTCCGCGCGGTCGATTCCATGGCCGACATAAGAGGAGAAAGAGGCGGGAGCTACCGGCTTGAGATGACGGACGGAGGTACTCTTTGAATACCAGGATGATTCAGAAACTGAGGCGCAAGTTCATACTGGTGGCGATGCTCACTTATTTCCTCGTGGTGGTTTTCATGGGGACATTCATCAACATCTCCAACTTTATGGTCTCGAGCAGGCAGATCCGGGCTGTCCTCGACTACATCTTTGAGAACGACGGGATCATGAGCTTCCGCATCCGGGACGACCGGAGCGGGTCGGAGACCGCACACGCGGAGTCGGAGACACTGTCCGGGGCGGAGGCGAAACCGGCACACGCGGAGTCGGAGACACTGTCCGGGGCGGAGGCAAAACCGGCGCGCGCGGAGTCGGAGATACTGTCCGAGGCGGAGGAGACACTGTCTGTCGCGGAAGAACTACTGGCTGCCACTTACGCTGAGAACAGCGACTCCGGGACGGCTCAGACTTCCGCCCCTTACGCGCAGGAGGGAGCTTCCGGGAAGCGCCAGAACTCAGCGCCTGATGAGGACGGAGACGCGGAGGAAGAGATCGACGGGCGCACGGTGAAGGACATTACCGGGCAGGGCGGAGACTCGGTGCTGGAGGGGTTCTCACCGGAGTTTCATTATTCCGCGCGCTATTTCACGGCGACATTCACCGAGGAAGGGGAGATAAAGGAACTAAGGACGACACACATCAATGAACTGACGCCGGAAGAGGTCTCTTTGGTTGCGAGGGCGGCGTACCGCCTGGGACTGCGCTACGGCAGGCTCGGCTACTACTATTTCAAGCGCGGGATCAACTCCTCCGGAGATACGATGATCGTCCTCCTCAACTGCGCCGCCCAGATCAACTCCAACGCGAGGATCCTCAACATTTCCCTTCTCATCGGTGCCGTGGGACTCATCATCACGTTTCTCCTTGTCTACATCTTCTCCCACCGCGTCGTCCAGCCCGAGATTGAGAACATCCGCAAGCAGAAGCAGTTCATCACCAATGCCAGCCATGAGCTGAAGACTCCCCTCGCTGTCATCCGCGCCAACACGGAGATCGAGGAAATGATGAACGGCGAGAGCGAGTGGACGCAGTCCACGATGCGGCAGGTGGACCGGCTTGACGGCCTGGTACAGAACCTCGTCATGATCTCGCGGGCGGCGGAGAGGGAGGACCGCTCCATCATGGTGGAGATCGACGTCACGAAGAATGTGGAGGAGTCCGTGAATCCCTACCGGTCCCTCGCACAGCAGGACAGGAAGGAACTGATCCTGAACCTGCAGAGGGATGTCCGCATGGTGGCGGACGAGAGCAAGATCCGGCAGCTCACCACGCTTCTTGTGGACAACGCGTTCAAATACTGCGACAACGAAGGCTCGATTAAAGTCTCACTGGACACGGTGAAGAAGGGAAAAACCGTCCGGCTCACCGTGTCGAACAGTTTCGCGGAAGGCGCGAACGTGGATTACAGCCGTTTCTTCGAGCGCTTTTACCGCGAGGACGAGTCCCACAACGTGGACAAGGGGGGATACGGCATCGGGCTGTCGATCGCGGAGAGCATCTGCCAGCAGTACGGGGGAAGCATCCAGGTCTCGTGGAAAAACGGAGAGATCTTCTTTACCTGCCTGCTGACCTGATCCACTTAAGCTCCCGGGCAGACCTAATTGGAAGGAATATC
>CADCPJ010000404.1 GCA_902803245.1 uncultured Lachnospiraceae bacterium
ATGTTGAAGGGCTTCGTGATGTAATCGTCCGCGCCGTACTCGAGGCCGAGGATCTTGTCCATATCCTCCCCCTTTGCAGTCAGCATGATGATGGGGACATTGGAGAAGCCGCGGATCTGCTGGCAGACCTCGAGTCCTGAGAGCTTCGGGAGCATCAGGTCAAGGAGGATCATGTCATACTCCGTCTCCTTGGCCAGCTCGAGTGCCTCCTCGCCGTCGTAGGCGCACGTCACTTCAAATCCCTCCTGCTCCAGACTGAAGCGGATGCCTTTCACAATCAATTTCTCGTCGTCAACTACAAGTACTTTCTTCGCCATCTTCTCTTCTCCTGGTGTATGTTCTCCGGCAGATCATTCCACGGTGATCTCGTCGCAGATCTTCTGAAAGACCGCTCCCTTGATCCCGCTCACCTTCATGATCTCCTCGATCGACCGGAAAGGGCCGTTTTTGTCGCGGTAAGCAATGATGTCCGCGGCCCGTGAGGCGCCGATTCCCTTTAATGTCATGAGGGCGCTCTCATCTGCCGTATTGATATTGATCTTCTTTTTTATGTCTCCTTCGCCCGCAGCGGGCCTTCCCCCGGAAGGGGACTCACCCAAGGAGGAAGATGCGGCCGTCCCCGCCGAAGCGTGCGGCTTCCCCAAAAGAAGCGCCTCCTCCTTCGTAAGAACAACGATCTGCTGTCCGTCGAAGAGCTCCGCGGCAAAGTTGAGGGAGGTCTCCTCGGCGTCCGCCGTTATTCCTCCGGCGGCCTCGACCGCGTCGCACACTCTCGCCCCTTCGGGCAGCTCATATACGCCGCTCCTTGCGACGGCTCCGCAGACGTGCACGCAGACCGGTGCGGGCGGAGTCTCTTCTTCCTCAGCGCCCGGAGAAGCGGACAGAGCCTCTTCTTCCTCGGCGCCCGAAGAAGCGGGCGGAGTCTCTTCTTCCTCGGCGCCCGAAGAAGCGGACAGAGCGTCGTCTTCCTCCGCCGTCCCGCCTGCGGGCGAGGAACCGGACGAGGTACCGGGCGTTATGCCCGGCTCCGCATAGGACTCGTAGACCCGGGCACCGCAGCCATCAAGAAGCATTGCAGATAAAACCAGTAAAACCATGGCACAGACGGCCATGGATCTCACTCGACTTGTCATAGCGAACCTCCCTTAAGTGTCTCCACGATGTATCAGTTCATGGAATCCACCTCACATGAGGGAGGCCGTGTACAGTTTTATTCTATCGAATCTGTCTCTTAGTGACAAGACAATCTTTGCATTCCCGGACCTCTTTCTTTGATGCTTTGTATGTGAGGCCCTGTCTGTGGAGCCCTGACTGCGAAGCCTGATCTGTGAGGTTCTGACCGGGAAGCCTGATCTGTGAGGCCCTGACTGCGAAGCCTGACCTGTGAGCTCCTGACTGCGAAACCTGATCTTGTGTGAATCTGACTGCGAAGCCTGATCTGTGAGGCCCGTCAGGAGAGGTCCCCGGATCTCATCAGCTCAAGGAAGCAGTCGTCGAGAATCGCCATGGCCATGTCCACTTCCTTCTCCGTGATGATGAGCGGAGGCACGAAGCGAAGGACGTTGTGCCCTGCAGTGATGATGAGAAGCCCCTTCTTAAGAGCCTTTGAGGCGACAGCGCCGGCCGGGACAGTGTCCGCAATTTCAAGTCCGCGCATGAGCCCCTCCCCGCGGTGGGCGAGGATAACCGGATACTTTGCCATGAGCGCGTCAAGCCCCTTCTTAAGGCAGGGCGTGATCTGCCGGACATGCCCGACCACGTCGTGCGCGGCGAAGAGGTCGAATACCTTCGACACCGCGGCCGTCGCGAACGGATTTCCACCGTAGGTCGTGCCGTGGTCGCCCGGGCACAGGGAAGCTTCCGCGAGTTTTTCATTTAAGACAAATGCCCCGACCGGCACCCCGCATCCGAGGGCCTTCGCCGTGCACAGGATGTCCGGCTTTATGCCGTATCTCTCATAGGCCCACATCGAGCCGGTGCGTCCCATGCCGCACTGGACTTCGTCCAGGATGAGGACGATGTCCCTCTCGGAGCAGAGTGCTCTTAAGCCCTTCAG
>CADCPJ010000405.1 GCA_902803245.1 uncultured Lachnospiraceae bacterium
ATGAAAGTGAGTGAAAAAGAACAGTTGAAGAAGGTGCTGGACCGGCTGGAGAGCGGTGAGCTGTCGGAGCAGCCCTGCTGGTCATTTATCGAGGAAGTGAATTCCTTCAGCGAGGAGAGACTGGAGAGCATAGCGATCCGGGACGGATACCGGACATACACCTACCGTCAGATGTTCCGCTACTTTGAGCGGTATGCGGAAGCATTCTCCGGTGCCGACATCAGCGGAAAGAAGCACTCCCGGGTGGCGCTTGTCGCTACGCCCTTGACAGAAACCATTTTTGCATTCTATGGCCTCAATATGACAGGCGCTTCCGTATCCCTTATCTATCCCTTTGACCTTTTTGATGACAAGCAGATCCAGAGCATGATCGAAAGAGAAGGGATCACCGATCTGCTGGTCTCTGAACTCTACGCTTTTCCCCAGCTCATGAAGCATCTCCTCCGTGACCGGGATCTCCTTAAGCTCCGCAATATTATCGTGCTCGGAAGCCCGATGGGCGGGGAGTACGGAGTTCCCGCTCTGGAAATTATCCGGAATACGAACAGGGAGCTGTTCGCTGAGCTGGAAGGCGGCCTTTTGATGGAAAACCTTCTGAAGGAGCATGAGGCGTTCCCGATCTCTCACGGAAAGAACAAGTCTTCCGAGTCCTCCGTCATTCTCCACACGACAGGCACAGTCAGCGGCATGCATAAGCCGATTCCCATGTCCGACGGGGCCATCAACTCCGCGGCAATGTGCCTCATGGAGGCGAAGGAGATCTACGACGATTTCAAAAATGTGCCGAAACACATGGTCAGCTGCCTGACCCTCAACACATCCTGGGTCTATGCGATGGTGGACATGCTGCACATGCCGCTCAGTCTCGGGATGGAGATCGTCTGCCTGCCGGTCGGCGGCTCGAACCCGCGCTACGCGGATGCGATTGAGCAGTACGGCATCAATATCCTTTTCACAAGCAAGAGCATTCTGGACTCCTGGCTGAAGAGCATGCCGGACATGGATCTGTCAAAGCTGAAGATCCTGTTTATGGGCGGGACTTACATTTCCCCGGAATACAAGAAGAAATTCAACGATTATCTGAGATCCTGCGGTTCCACCGCGCGCGTGATCAACGGTTACGGGCTGTCCGAGCTCGGCGGAGCCTGCATGCTCGCTCCCTCGACGAGGGAGGACGACGCGATCGGTTTCCTGCTTCCGGGCTTCAAAGCCAAGATCTTTGTGGAAGACGAAGGCCGCTATTACGACGTTTCGGAAGGCCCGCGCACCGGCGTCCTCCTGATTTCATCCCCGACGATGAGCAGCGGCAGGCTGGGGGACACCGTGTTCTTCGAGCTGGAGACGATCGACGAAGAGAAGTATTTTAATACCAACGACCTCGTCCGCGTAAATGAAGACGGGAGTCTCACCTGCATCGGAAGATCCAACAAGTTTTTTGTCAACAACGAGGGCGTGCGCTTTGACGCCGGACTTGTTGAGAACGCCGTTTCCTCACAGCCGGGCATCGCGGCCTGCGGCGTTGTTCCTGAGCTCCACAAGACGCTCCACGACAACATCCCGGTGCTCTACGTGCAGACGTCCGACGGCTCGACAGCGTCGCTTAATGTCCTCAGAAAAGCCCTGATCCAGGTATTCATCAAGGACAACGCCCTGGTCGATACCAATATGCCCGGCCAGTGCGTGCTGACAGAGAGCATTCCTCTTAATTCCAACGGGAAAGTCGATTCCAAGAAGCTTGCTTCCGGCACGGTAAAAGGAAAGCGCTTTTCCGTCAAGCCTGTCAAGGTGGACGGCGAGCTGAAGGATATCCTGCTCATCCCCGCTGCGGAAGGAGAACTCGCTACGATGGGCGCCGGAATACCGGAGGAGCTCGAGGGAGACCCTTACACGATCCTGTCCGAGCTGTTTGCAGCCATTCCCGATATTCAGGAAGGCAGATTCTCCAAGGTCTTCCGCATTCCGGGACTGAGAGAACTTGTAAAAAAGCTTACGGGCTTCGACATTGGAAATGTCCCCGGAAGCATGAGTGCGATGACGCCCAAGATGATTGGCCTGGCATTGCGCAAATATGTTACACCGATGATGAAAGGAGAAAAAAAGATGAGCAGGAAAAAGAAAGCATTTAAGGGCCTCATGCCGATGATGCAGGGAGGAGCGCTTCTTATGCCTCCTGTGCCGCCGATGCCTTTTATGCCTTTTACACCCTTTGCAGGACCTTTTGGAATGAGGGGTAAAGAGAACTACAGCAGGGAAAGAGAGGATAATACCACAAAGAGAGACAATTTCAAGTCCACTCTGAAGACCTTCATGATGCAGAATATCGACATGCAGAAGTTCTCTGTGGATAACAGCAGGAAGCAGTGGAACCAGTTCTTCGACTACATGATGGAAATGCTGGAGACATTCTCCGCTTCCCTGCCGGATGAAGCGCTGTCCCTGCCTTTCACTCAGATGTTTGCCGCATCTCCGAAGACCTTCGTGAAATGGATTAAGGACTATCAGGTGATGGCAAATGAGCATTTCGTGGAGCAGGCCGACTCCTATGCGGATTTCTTTATCCAGAAACAGGAGCAGTTCTATGACATGATAACCTCAGCCATGGATACTGCCGAAGCCAAGGTTGTAGACGTTGTGGTGGATGAGGAGGATTCGGACGACGAATCCGACGACGTGATCGACTGACCGGAGAGAACCTCCTGGCGGCAGGAATATGAAGGGGGGCTTTAAAACCGCTCCCCTTTTTTGCTGCAGGTAAGGAACAAATGCTTTCATGGGGAAGGTGCCAAAGAAGGGCGAGGATCCTTAAAAGCCGGAACCGGTAAGCAGGATTTACAGTCGTCAACAAAAGGGGAAGCTTCCTTCCTGCGGCACTCACCTGCGCTTCAGGGCAGCCTCAAGGAATTTCGCCACCCGGGGATCGTACTGCGCGTGCGACGGATCGCTCACACCCGTATCGCCCAGCTGAACGAGCTTGTTTTTTCCGTGGTAATCGCTCCCTGCCGTCACGTACAGGTCGTAGCGGTTCGCAAGAGAGAGCATCTCTCCGACCAGCTTCGGAGAAAACCCGGAATAGTATGCTTCCACTCCCTGCAGCCCGTATCCGATCAGGGTTTTCAGCCTCCTTACCATCTCCTCGCCGAGAATCAGCTGGTCGCCGCTTCCATAGAACGGGTGGGCCAGCACCGGGATGCCTCCGCTGCCGAGGATCCCGGCAACTGCCTCCTCGGGACGCACGTACTCGCTGCGGAGATGGAGCTTGTTGATGAATTCGCTGATCGCGATTTCTTTTGTCGCAGCGTATCCGTACTTCACCATCAGATTGCCGATATGCGGCTTCCCGGGGTTGTCCATGGACAGGAGGTTCCGGATTTCGTCGCCCGGGAAGTCGAACCCGAACCTGTCTCTGATAAAATCCAGCCGCGCTTTGACCTTCTTCATGCGCAGAGCGTGCCCTTTGCCGACAGCGGCGTTAATGGATTCCGACTCCGTGTCGTAGGCATACCCCAGGATATGATACTGTCCCCCCTCATCTTTGCAGGAAAACTCCACACCGCATATAAATTCCGGATCTCCCGGTGCCAGATGTTTTTTTATCGTCCGGCATCCTTTCAGTGCGTCGTGGTCCGTGAGCGAAAACACTTCGATTCCCCTGTCCCTGACAAGGCTGAGGATTTTCTCCGGCGTGTCGCTCCCGTCGGAAACTGTGGAATGCATATGCAGATCAATTATCCTGTTCATTGTCGTCCTTTTTGATATGTCCTTATGCAGGTGGTATACGTGTCTTTTTCAGGTATAGAATAGCATACCTGTGAAGAGTTGTCAGCAGACATGGCGTCGACCTGAATCAATATGGAAAACCGCGCTGAATTACCGTATAATGAATTCTGAATCTCCCGGTCTTTCCGCTTTCGCACGTTCTTCATTGCGGCCGGGTATGCACCTTGTGCCGCTTTGGCAGCTGCCGGATCTGGGGACAGCCTGGAATCCATCTGTTAAAATATGAAAGGAGCTTAAGCGAAAACTATGAATAACGGAGCAAATCTCATTTTCATTATTATTCTCGCGCTTCTGTCCAGCATGTTTTCCGCGATCGAGACGGCG
>CADCPJ010000406.1 GCA_902803245.1 uncultured Lachnospiraceae bacterium
CGGTCAGTTTTCCGGGATCATTTGTCGGGAAGCTTGACAAAAGATGGGCAGAGCAGGCCGGGTGCTGTCCCGATGTGTATCTGACCGCTTCGCACGATACCGCGTGCGCGGTGGCCGCGCTGCCGAAGGTGGAGGGGGAGAGCATCTATCTCAGCTCCGGCACGTGGTCTTTGATGGGCGTGAAAAGGCTCACGCCTGACTGCAGTGAAGGGAGCCGTCAGGCGAACTTTACCAATGAGGGAAGTGCCGACGGCACGATCTGCTTCCATAAAAACATTATGGGTCTTTGGATGATCCAGTCCGTACGGCACGAGTATGAGGACCGGTACGGATTTGATGAGCTCTGCCGGATGGCGGAGGAAAACAGGGACTTTCCGTCACTGGTGGATGTGCAGGACAACTGTTTCCTGTCGCCGGACAATATGTCAGACAGCATCCGGACATGGTGTAAAGAGCACGGGCTGAAGGTGCCTGAAACGGTCGGCGAGATCGCTTCCGTGGTCTACCGGAGCCTGGCGGCATGCTACGCAAAGTGCGCTCTGGAGCTGGAGGAGCTGACAGGAAAGAAGTACCCGGCGGTGCAGGTTGTGGGCGGAGGCTCCCAGGCAGACTATCTGAACCAGCTCACGGCCAATGCTCTCTCAAGAGAGGTGTACGCCGGCCCCGCGGAGGCTTCCGCAATCGGAAACATTCTGGTACAGATGTGGGGAAGAGGCGAGATCAGGAATCTGGAAGAGGCAGGCCGGATCGTCGCGGCATCCTTCCCCGTGAAGGTATTCAGGCCGCAGTGAGGAGCGCGGGAGCTGCGAAGCAGCGAAGCGTTCCGTATCTCCCGGCTGGGGGCAAAAGTACCTTTTGATTCCGGCATCATAGAATGAAACGTTATTGTAACCTGAAACAGATCCCAGGGATTATGTGTGGATGGAGCGATCATGAGAGAACTGCTTCTGGGAATTGATATCGGTACCAGCTCCTGCAAGGCTGCCGTATTCGACAAAGACGGACATGTGGCAGCGTCGGTGACGCAGGATTATCCCGTGTATTATCCCCACACGGGGTGGGCGGAGCAGAACCCGGACGACTGGTGGGAAGGGGTCGCGGCGGCGATCCGGAACCTTCTTAAGCAGCCCGGCGTCTCGAAAGAGGAGATTGCCGCAGTCGGCGTGGACGGGCAGAGCTGGTCCGCGGTGGCCGTGGACAAGGAGGGCAGGGTCCTGTGCCCGACTCCGATCTGGATGGACACCAGGTCGAATGACATCTGCCGTGAGGTAACCGCGAAGGTTGGGGCGGAGCGGATCTTTGGTGTTGCGGGGAACCCGCTTCAGCCGATGTACACAACTCCCAAGGTGATCTGGTATGAGAGAACGATGCCTGAGCTGTACAGCAGGATCGACAAGATTCTGCAGTGCAACGGGTTTATCGTGTACCGCCTGACCGGTGCCGTAACACAGGATCTTTCCCAGGGTTACGGCTGGCACTGCTTTGACATGCGAAAAGGGTGCTGGGATAAGGAGATGGCGAGAGAGCTGGGAATACCGGAGAGCTTTCTGCCGGATATCACTGCCTGTGACGCGGTCGTCGGACATGTGACGGCGCAGGCTGCGGAAAAAACCGGTCTTCTGGAAGGGACGAGCGTTGTGGCGGGCGGACTGGACGCGTGCTGCGGAACGCTGGGAGTCGGCGTGTATAAGCCCGGGGAAACCCAGGAACAGGGCGGACAGGCCGGAGGCATGAGCATCTGCATGGATCAGTACCATGCGGATCCGAGGCTGATTCTGGGATACCATGTGGTGCCTGACAGATGGCTCCTTCAGGGCGGAACAACCGGCGGCGGCGGAGCGATGCGCTGGTTTGAGAAAGAGTTCGGCGGAGAGGAAAGGATGCTCAAAGAGCAGCTTGGATGCAGCTCTCTGGATCAGATGAACAAGGCCGCGGCTTTGGTCGGCGCTGGGAGCGATGGCCTTGTGTTCCTTCCCTATATGTCCGGAGAGAGGACGCCGATCTGGGATCCGGATGCGAAGGGCGTCTTCTACGGAATTGATTTTACCAAGACGAAAGGACATTTTGTCCGGGCGTTGATGGAGGGCGTTGCCTACGCGCTTCGTCATAATCTGGAGGTTGCCGAGAGCGCGGGCGCCGATGTGCAGGTTCTGAAGGCAATGGGCGGCTCGGCGAATTCTCTGCTCTGGACGCAGATCAAAGCAGATATTACGGGCAAGAGGATCGAGGTTCCCTCCTCCGACACGGCCACCACATGGGGCGCATGTATGCTGGCCGGTGTGGGTGTCGGGCTGTTTCCCTCCTACCGGGAGGTCATTGACAGAACCATCGCCACCCGGCGTGTTCACGAGGCGAAGACAGAAGATCAGGAAGCGTACGAGAGAGGATACCGGACCTACAGGGCGCTGTATGAGAACCTGCAGGATCTGATGCATAATCGATAAGGAAAGAGTGTATTGCCATGAAAGCTGGAGTTGTTCACGCGAAAAATGATATCCGTTATGAAGAGATTGAGAAGCCGAAGTCCGGTCCGGGCCGGGTATTAATCAAGGTCAAGTATACCGGGATCTGCGGTTCCGATGTGCCGCGTGTGAATGGGGATGCCTGCCATTATTATCCGAATGTGCTGGGCCATGAGTTCTCCGGAACCGTTGTGGAGACGGGCGAGGGAGTGACGCGCGTGAAGCCGGGCGACAGGGTTGCCGGGATTCCGCTGGTTCCGTGCCTGAAGTGCATGGACTGCCAGAGGGGTGATTATTCCCTGTGCAAACACTACAGCTTTATCGGATCACGGGAATTCGGCAGCTTCGCTGAATATGTCAGCGTGCCGGAGCTCAACGCGGTTCCCTTTGCCGACAATGTCAGCTTCGAGCAGGGCGCATTTTTTGAGCCTGCGACGGTGGCGCTGCACGGACTGCTCCGGGTGAATTACCAGGGCGGCGGATGCGTGGCGGTGCTCGGCGGCGGAACAATCGGCATGATGACGCTGCAGTGGGCGAAGATCTTCGGGGCGAAGAAGGTTGTTGTGTTTGATATCGTCGATGAGCGCCTGGAACTCGGGAGAAGGCTTGGAGCCGATGCCGGGATCAATACGCTTCAGGAAGGATTCATGGAGAAGGCGATGGAGCTGACGGGCGGCCGCGGATTTGACTATGTCTATGAGACCGCCGGCAATACCATCACGATGAAGATGGCTTTCCGCCTTGCGGCGAACAAAGCGGGTGTATGCTTTATCGGAACTCCGACGAAGGA
>CADCPJ010000407.1 GCA_902803245.1 uncultured Lachnospiraceae bacterium
CACGGCGATCGGGCGCGACTCCGCGATCCTTCAGACGGAGGCCCCCTTAAAGATTTACGACAACATCAGAGTACAGGCGGGAGGAAAGCTTCTGTGCAAGGTGCTTGACGACCAGTCCGGCTCCTATATGCTCCAGTTCACGTCCATCCCCTCCGGGTTTGCGTCATGGATCAAAGCCGTGCAGAAGTCGGGCTGACGGAGGTTCACCCGTCCTTGGACTCCACCACGATAAGAATCCCTTCTTCAAAGCACACTTCCGCCGTCTCCTCAAGGATCTCATTGCTGATGCCGTAGGAGGAGGCGGCCTGGTCGAAGGTGATGTCCTCACCCGAATACCGGAAGCCGCTGAGGCTGACGTGCCTCACCCTGCCGGTCAGGGGAAGGAGCGAGAAATACTTTCCGAAGGCGCGTCTCTTCTCGACCGCAAAGGACCGGTCCGCGAGGTAGATCACATTCTGCCCGTTCACGATTCTTGCAGGCACCCCCGCCTCAAGCGCAATCCTTAAGTCCATCACATTCGCCAGAAAGTGGTCCAGCCGTCCTCCGGTCGCACCGAGGACGGTGATTTCCGTGCTTCCCCTTCGGATCGCCGCCTTAAGCGCAGATTCCAGGTCGGAAAAGTCCTTCTCGCGCGGATAGACCTCGATCTCCGCCCCTTGTTCCCGGAACGCTTCCGGCCCCTTCTCCCTTGTGCTGTCAAAGTCCCCGACGATCAGGTCCGGGAAAAACGTGACAATGGGGACAGTCCCCATTGTCACGTTTTTTGCCTGCAAAAGCACATCCATCCCGCGGTCAACCGCAATGAGATCCTCCACCTCATGCGACGCAAGGTAGGACTGCAAAAAAGCAGGCGATAGTTCACCGCCTGCCACAATCAGCGTTCTCTTCGGAATTCGTTCCTGTTTATCCATTGTTTTCCCCGGCGATCGACACCAGCTCTGCGACATTTTTCTCAATGTCGCCGTTAAAGACAGCGCTCCCGGCAACAAATACGTTTGTGCCCGCCTCGATGGCTTCCCTTATGGTATTCCGGTTAATTCCGCCGTCCACCTCGATGAACAGATTCCTCCCCTCCTCGTCGGAGATCCTGCGAAGACGGCGCACCTTGTCCAGCATGTCCCGCATGAAGGTCTGCGCTCCGAACCCGGGTTCGACCGTCATGACGAGGACCATGTCGACCTGGTCCAGATAGGGCATGATCTCGTCAACCGGAGTGCCCGGCTTCAGGGAAATGCCGGCCATCTTCCCGCATCTGCGAATCTCGTCGATCGTGCTCTGCGGGTTGCTCGCCGCCTCGACATGAAACGTGATTCCGTCCGCCCCGGCCATGGCGAAGTCGCGGATATAGCGGATCGGTTCGTTGATCATCAGATGAACGTCGAAAAAGATGTCGGAGCGGGGGCGGATGGATTTGATCACCGGAAGCCCGAGGGACAGATTCGGCACAAATTCACCGTCCATGACATCGATGTGAAGCCAGGCCGCGCCGCCCTTCCGCACGCTCGCGATCTGCTCACCCAAAATACCAAAATCCGCGGCTAAAATCGAAGGCGATATGATTCTTTCCATTTTTCCACCTCTTACCATACCACACTGCCCGGCCCGGCTCTTAAGCCGCGGCACAGTCCGTTTACTGCTCTGATACTTCTGCCCGCTTACACTGGTCATGTCTCTCACCGTCTCTTAAATGTCCTCTTCTCCTCTTCCTTCAGTTCCTCATAGAGATATCGATAGTGCTCATATCTCTCCGCGCTGATCTTCCCTTCATGAAGCGCCTGCTTTACCGCGCAGTCGGGCTCTGACAGATGGGCGCACCCCTGGTAGAAGCATTTTCCGATATACGGATGGAACTCCGCGTAATACTCCTCCAGCTCCTCCTTCGGCATGCTCTGGGTATCGAGCGCCGAAAAGCCCGGTGTGTCGCACAGGAAGGTTCCGTCTTCGACGCAGATGAGCTCCAGGTGCCGCGTCGTATTCTTTCCGCGGGAGAGCTTCTTCGAGATGTCGCCGACCTCCATATGCACGTTGTCCTGCACAGCATTTGTAAATGACGACTTCCCGACGCCCGACGGCCCGGCAAGCGCAGTCGTCTTTCCGCGGAGCACGCGTCTCATCTCATCCATTCCCTCCCCGGTTCTCACGCTGAAGAAGTATAGGGGTACGCCCGAGTCATGGTAGGCCGCAAGGATCTCCATGCATTCTCCGGGAACCCCGCGGGAGCACAAATCAGAGCCGGAGCCTCCCCGGCCATCGCCGGATGAGTCTCCCACGATATCTACCTTGTTAAACCCGATCAGGCACGGAATCCCCCTCCTCTTCGCCGCGATCAGAAAGCGGTCGAGAAGGATGAGGTTCGGGTCCGGAGTCCTCATCGAGAAAATGAGGAGCACCTGGTCGATGTTGGCCACGGGAGGGCGAACCAGCTCGTTTTTCCTCGGAAGAAGGTCGACGACATTGCCCGTCTTCTCCGCCCCGCTGATCACCTCGATGAGCGCGTCATCCCCGACCAGGGGTTTTCTCATCTCCTTCCTGAAGATGCCTCTGGCCTTACATTCATAAATGCCGGATCCCACGACATTTACATAGTAGAATCCGGCAATTGCTTTCGTAATTTTTCCCTGTATTGTCATTTACACCTGCTGCTCGAATATCACCGGCCATGTGACCCTCGGCACATATTCGCCGTCAACATTCTCATAGAGATAGACCATGCCGTCCGGTACGCCCTCGGCGCCCGCGATCTGAAGGAGATACGGGAATTCCAGAGCCGTTTCGCCCTCCGTGATGACCGTCTCCGTATCCTGCCCGCCGATATTCTGGACGAGCACGAGACGGTAGGGTCCGCCGGTATAATTGGACGGCGCGCCGAGATTCGCGGTGCAGATCCAGTTACTCGCCGCGACGTCACTTGGAGCAGGCGTCGTCATATTGCCGAGGTCGTTGACCGCATCCGGGTCGTCCGGAGTGCTCGGCGCAGCCGCGGCGCTGTTCATCTTCTCCTCGTTGTTGACCGTGAAGACGATCTCGCTTCCCTGGGGAACTTCCGATCCGGGCTCGATGCTCTGGCGGATGACCTCGTCCTCGGCGATCCGGTTGCTCACGTCATAGGTGAGAGTGACGATAAGTCCTTTCTCCGTGGCGTCCTGCTCCGCGTACTCGATGGAGGAGCCGCGGTAGTCGTTGACGATGGCCGTTCCCGAGTACGCCTTGCCGGCACTCACCGTGAGAGTGATCTCCGTGGCGGCCGTCACCTGCTGTCCCTCCACCGGAGTGACGGAGATGATCTTTCCTTTGGCCACCTCTTCGGAATTCTCCTCGACAGTCTTCACATTTGTGAAGCCGGCTGAGCCAAGGGCCTTTCCGGCAGCCTCGGCATCGAGGCCTGTCACGCTCGGAATCGCGATCGTCTGCGGCCCGCTGCTTCTATAGTAGGTAATCGTGGTGTTCTTTGCGACGCTTGTCCCGGCCGCAGGCGTCTGCTCTATGATCGTTCCTGCCGCCTTGTCCGAGGACTTCTCCCCGACATACTTGATGCCGAGGGCCTTGGACTGTGCGGTTGTGGTCGCGTCGGACTCCGTCATGCCGACGAGGTTCGGCACCGTCGTCATATCCGAGACGACAGATTCCACGGATTGGACGGTGGTCTCCACAGTCTCTTCCTCGCGGGGAGACGAGCTCCCGAAGAGCCCCGCCGCCCTGCAGATGAAATAGATCAGCACAGCTATTATGAGCCCGCATACGACAAAGCTTCCGATCGTCACGGCCTTCTCGAGGCCGCTGCTTGCATCCGCTTCCTCCTCTTCCGCTTCCTCCTCCTCGCCTGCGTCAAGCGGCTTCTCGGCCACTCCTTTTCTCGCCGCCGGAATGGAGGAATAGACCTGCGCGCTGTCGGAGGACCCAGTATTGCCGCCGGAGGCCGCGCTTCGAATCGCGCTCTGATCGGCCGGCGTAATCAGCACGGTCTGGCTGTTGTCGGAGAGATTCCCGAGCTGGACGAAATGTCCGTCCGGTTCCATGAGCGACCGCTTCAGGTCCGCGATCACGTCGTTCATGGTCTGGTAGCGTCTCTCCACGCTCTTCTGCGTGCACTTGAAAATGATCTGCTCAAGAGAGTAGGGCAGGTCAGGCGTATAGCGCGAAGGCGCTTCCATCTCGTCCTGGAGATGCTTGATGGCTATGGAGACGGTCGTCTCTCCGTCAAACGGCACTCTTCCCGTGACCATCTCATAGAGTGTGATGCCGAGGGAATACACGTCCGATCTCGCATCGGAATAGCCGCCGCGCACCTGCTCCGGGGAGCTGTAATGCACGGACCCCATGGCATTGGCGCTGATCGTGTTGGAGGAGGCAGCCCTTGCGATTCCGAAATCGGTGACCTTGACCTTCCCGTCCGTGGATATGATGATGTTCTGGGGCTTCACGTCCCTGTGGACGATGCCCTGGTCGTGGGCGGCTGCAAGACCCATGCCGACCTGAATTGCAATGCTTGTGGCCTCCCTTACGGAGAGCTTTCCTTTTTTGACGATGTATTCCTTGAGGGTAATTCCCTCGACAAGTTCCATGACGATGTAATAGTTTCCCTGGTCCTCGCCCACGTCGTAGACATTCACGATATTCGGGTTGGCGAGACCGGCTGCCGCCTGTGCCTCGCGGCGGAACTTGGAAATGAATGTACTGTCGCTCTGGAATTCAGGCTTCATCACCTTCACCGCGACAAAGCGGTTCAGTTTCTGATCCATCGCCTTATAGACATCGGCCATGCCGCCGGACCCGATCCGCCCGACAATCTCATACCGATTCGCTAATATGATTCCTGCCTTTAACATGCTCACACCTCATCCGCATCCGGTTGTACGATAATCACCGCAATGTTGTCTTTCCCGCCGTGCTCATTTGCCTCGAATATCAATTCCTGAGTCTTGTCAAAAAGCGGGGCCGGCTTTGCGATGATCCTCCGGATCTCGTCATCCTCCACCATATTGCTCAGTCCGTCCGAACACATAAGGATCATGGAATCCGGCGGCATCTCGTAATCAAAGAAGTCGACGTTCACCTCATCCGTGGCGCCGACGGCGCGGGTGATGATGTGACGGTCTGGATGAATCCTGGCATCTTCCTCTGTCAGCTCCCCGAGCCTCACCATCTCCTCCACCAGCGAGTGGTCCTTCGTGATCTGACGGAGACCGCTTCCGTCGAAGAGGTAGAGGCGGCTGTCGCCGACATTTGCCGTGTAGGCATACTCGCCGATGATCGTCGTCACGACGATCGTCGTTCCCATGCCGAACATCTCCGGGTGCTCGTTGGCCTCCCGGATAATCCCTTTATTTGCAAGCTGAATCGCCTCGTTGATCAGCTTGATCGGGTTTCTCTCCGTGCTTCCCGCGATGTACTCCTTCACGGTGTTCACCGTATAGCGCGACGCAAAGTCACCGGCGTTGTGGCCGCCCATGCCGTCCGCGACGATATACAGGTTCGGAAGATTCCCGACTGGCTTGTCCGAGGCGAAGATGCTGTCCTGATTGATTTTTCTCTTTCTTCCTACATTGGTAGCTGAGCTTGATTTCATTGCTGCTGTCGTCCCTATAGCATTTGACGATACTTTCCGCTCTTTATGCAACTGCTTCGTTCTCTCCGGTGCAGCAAAAATGACCGGTATAAAGACAGTCATTTCCCCGATCACGGAGCGGATCGGGGTTGAAGACGAAGGAACATTCATGATAACAAAACAACGGTTTCATGAAAAAGAATCATGAGCAGTGCTCATACACCCTGTAAATCCCCTCTTTTTGCGGCGTCCCGCTTCCTCAGTTGTCCGCAGGCGCCGTCTATGTCCCTGCCCATTTCTCTTCTAATAGTAACATGAATTCCATGATTTTCAAGTTTTTTCTTGAACCGCAGGGCGTCGCCCCTCCCCGCCGGCCGGTACGCCGTCTCCTCCACGGGGTTTACCGGAATCAGATTGACGAGGCAGTTCATCCCCTTTAAGAGCCCGGAGAGCTCCACCGCCATCTCCTCGGAGTCATTGACGCCCCGGATGAGGCTGTACTCGAACGTAAGCCTCCGTCTGTTCACGCTGTAATAATCCCGCATGGCGTCCATGATGTCCGAAAGGGCATAGCTCCTCGCCACGGGCATCAGCTGCCTCCTCAGAACGTCGTTCGGCGCATGGAGGGACAGGGCGAGATTGATCATGAAATTCTCATCTCTCAGCTTTCGGATCCCGGGAACAAGCCCGCAGGTAGACACCGTGATGTTCCTCTCGCTGATGCAGAGCCCCTTCCCGTCGGAGATCATCCGTATGAACTTCACCAGATTGCCGTAGTTGTCGAGCGGCTCTCCCGTGCCCATGACCACAACGTTCGAGACCCGCTCCTTTGTGTCGCGCTCTATGGCGTAAACCTGGGCGAGCATCTCTCCCGCGGTGAGATTCCTGGTCAGTCCGAGAAGCGTCGAGGCGCAGAAAGTGCATCCCATCCGGCATCCCACCTGGGAGGAGATGCAGACGCTGTTCCCGTGATGGTAGCTCATCCACACGCTCTCAACGCACTCCCCGTCGGCGAGCTCAAAGAGGTACTTCTTAGTCCCGTCGAGCTTTGAGACCTGCTTTTCCCGGATCCGGGGGAAGAAAAATGTCACCCGGCCTTTGAGCTTTTCTTTCATCGCCTTCGGGAGGTTCCGCATGTCCTCGTAGGAGGAGGCTCCCCGCTTATGGAGCCAGCCGTAGAGCTGCTCCGCGCGGTAAGGCTTCTCACCGATCTCATCGACGAGCTTCTCCACTTCCTCATAGCTCATGGAGAGAAGGTCGCTTAAGTCGCTCTTATTCGTATTCATCTAAAATTTCTTCTTGCGCATCCGCGCGATAAAGAATCCGTCCGTGTCATGGACACCGGGGATGAGCTGCAGATATCCCTCCGCCGTGCCGAGGGAGCGGAGCTTCTTCGGGATAAATGGATCAAGAGGCTCCGTTTCAAAGGGAAAATGGCTCGTAAACCACTTCACGTTGTCCAGATTCTCCTTTTTTCCAATCGTGCAGGTGCTGTAAATGAGTCTCCCGCCAGGGCGCACGTAGGAGGCGGCATTTTTCAGAATCATCCGCTGGAGCTCCTGGAGCGCGTCTATCTTCTCCTCGCTCACGCGGTACTTGATGTCGGACTTCCGGCTGATCACGCCGAGTCCGGAGCACGGCAGGTCGCAGATCACGATGTCCGCGCGCTCCTCCGACGCCGCGTCATAGACGAGGGCGTCCATCTGGACGACCTTCACGTTGATGATGCCTGCGCGGCGCACATTGTCGCGGATGAGGGCCACCTTGTCCGGCGTCAGGTCCCTCGCTTCCACCTCGCCGAAATTCCCCATTTTGTCCGCGATGTGCAAACTCTTTCCGCCGGGCGCGGCGCAAAGGTCGATGACGTAGTCCCCCTTGATCGGGGCGGCCGCCTCCGCCACGAGCATCGAGCTCGTGTCCTGCGGGAAGATCCACCCGCTGCGAAATGCAGAAAGCGAAGGCAGATAGCTGTAATCCGACAGCTCATAGGCGTAGGGCAGGTAGGAGGCCCTTCTCACCGTGACGCCCTGCTGGGTGAGGGAGTCAATGATCGTGGCGGGATTCATGCGGTCCGTCTTGAACCGCACGATCGTCGGGCGCTCCTCAAGGAGGGTCTTAAGCATCCGTTTTGTCAGGATCGGCCCGAATTCCTCAAGCCAGTTCCGCACGATCCACTCAGGCATCGAGTATTTCACGGAGAGGTATCCGACCATATCCGTCTCCGGGTCGGGATACTCGATGCTGTCCCCGTTCCGGATGACGCTTCGGAGCACTCCGTTCACAAATCCCTTCAGGTTGTAGAAGCCTTTCGCCTGTGTGAGCTTCACTGCCTCGTTGACGGCGGCCGCCGCAGGTACGGAGTCCATGCAGCGGATCTGATAGACCGCCGTGCGGAGGATGTCGCGGATCACGGGCTTCATCTTCTCAACGGGGATCGTGGCAAACTGATTGATGATGTAGTCGAGCTCGATCAGCCTCTCAATCGTGCCTTCACAGACTCTCGTGATGAAAGCCCGGTCCCGCCTCGGCAGGTACTGGTACTTCTCCAGCGCCCCCCGGATCGCCATATGGCTGTAGATCCCGCTCTCGCTGATCTCCCCCAATATCTGGATGATGATATCTCTGATGTTTTCCGTCATTGCGGTGGATCTCCTCGTTCTGCCTTGTCACGCCTCATGCATAAAGGCCGGGTTTACTTGCCAAGCATCGGATTCCTTACGACATATCCCCGCAGGAATTCCGCCGCCGTCATGCGCCTGCGGCCCTCCATCTGCATCTCCTCGGGCACAAGGATGCCGCTTCCGGTCTGGATGTACAGACCCTTCGCGTCCTGGCGCACGATCCGGCCGACGGTTCCCTCCTCGGCCTTTAGGTTCGCCTTCTCCACGTGGGCGCGCCAGATCTTCAGCGTCTTCCCGTCCAGCGTCGTCCAGGCCGAAGGCCACGGATTCATCGCGCGCACGATCCTTTCGATCCTTCCGGCATCCAGATTCCAGTCGATGCGGCCGGCCTCCTTCGTCATCATGGACGCGTAGGCCGTCGTGCTCTCCCTCGGCTGCGGCGTGTATACCGCCTCTCCCCTCTCGACAGCGGGGAGGGTCTTAACAAGGAGCTCCGCGCCGACCCCGGCGAGCTTCTCAAAGAGGCTGCCCCCGGTCTCTTCGCTTCCGATCACAACTTCTTTTTTTGCGACCATGTCCCCGGTGTCGAGCCCTTCGTCCATGCGCATGATCGTGACGCCTGTCTTGTCGCAGCCGTCAAGAATCGCGTGCTGGATCGGGGCGGCGCCGCGGTATGCGGGGAGGAGGGAAGCGTGGACATTCAGGCAGCAAAGCTTCGGGATTTCAAGGATCTCCCTTGGTATGATCTGCCCGAAAGCCGCCACCACGATGGCATCCGGCGCCATCTCTTTGATTCTTTGCACCGCCTCTTCATTATTCCGGACCCTGGCCGGCTGGTAGAGGGGCAGCCCTCTTTTTTGCGCCTCCGCGGCCACCGGTCCCGGCGTCAGCTCCATCTTCCTGCCGCGGGGGCGGTCCGGCTGCGTCACGACTCCCGTGACCTCATGTCCCGCCTCACAGATGGCCGAAAGTGTCCGGACTGCGAAGTCCGGCGTTCCCATAAATACGATTCTCATCGCCCGTCACTCCTCATCCTCATCCTCTTCATCGTAGTTGACGTCGTGGATCTCGCCCTCGACTTTCTCCATGTACATATGGCCGTCGAGGTGGTCGATCTCGTGGCAGAGGGCGCGGGCCAAAAGCGCCTCCCCCTCGATGCGGATCGGCTCCATATTCTCGTCAAAGGCCTCGACCACGACATGCATCGGGCGGGTCACTTTTCCGGACTTTCCCGGCAGGGACAGGCATCCCTCGTCACCGGTCTGTTCGCCCTCCATAAGAACCACGCGGGGGTTGATCAGGGTGATCGGCTGCGGATTATCCTCTTCCATCGAGACATCGATCACGGCGATCCTCTTTAAAATGCCTACCTGAGGTGCTGCAAGACCGACACCATTTCCGTGATACATTGTCTCATACATATCCTGTATAAGTTCCCGAATACGCGGTGTAACTTCTTTTACTTCCCTGCAGACCTTGGTTAATACCGGATCCCCGGCGATACGAATTGTCCTGAGTGCCATTTAGATCTTCCCTTCCTCTTCTTCTCTTTCTCTCAATAATACAAGGCGGATTTCCGCCCGCTACTCAAAATCAAACATGATATGGATCGCGTCGAAGCCGCGGTTCATATCGATGTACTCCTCCAGGAGGTCCTTCGCCTTGATCAGATCCTCATTTCTTTCAGAGCGCAGATAGATCACCTGCCGGTACTGGTCCTTGATCTTTCCGACGCTCTGGGGCGCCGGTCCGATGGGCATGAGCTTTCCCGCCGGATCGATGCGGCCCAAGAACATGCGGAGGTATTTCATTCCGGTACTAAGAAGCTCCTCGTCCGCAGCCGACCCGAGCACCGCCAGAAGTCCTCCGGCTGGCGGATAGGCGAGAACTTTCCGGTAAGCAATTTCCGCCTTGAAGAAAGCGTCATAGTCCTGCTTCGCAGCGGCGAGTATTGCAAAATGGTCCGGAGAGTAGGTCTGGATCACCGCCTCTCCCGCCTTCTCCCCTCTCCCGGCCCTGCCCACCGCCTGGGCGATCAGCTGATAGGTCCGCTCGGAGGACCGGTAGTCGCTGTCGTTCAGCGAGAGATCCGCGAGCAGCACCCCGACCAGGGTCACTCCCGGAAAATCGTGTCCCTTCACGATCATCTGGGTTCCGATGAGGATGTCCGCTTCGCGGTCGGAGAAGCTCTTAAGGATCTTCGTGTGGCCTTCCTTCCCCCTCGTCGTGTCGAGGTCCATCCTCAGCACCCTCGCGGCCGGAAACGTCCGCATGACGAGCTCTTCCACCTGCTCCGTGCCGATGCTCAGGGCCCCGATGTTTGGAGAGGCGCACTCAGGACACGTCCTTATGTCTTCCCTCTCATAGCCGCAGTAGTGGCAGATCAGCTTCCCGTTCCGGTGCCTCGTGAGGGACACGTCGCAGTGGGGACATTTCATCACATGGCCGCAGGACCGGCAGGTCACAGCCCCGGCGTAGCCCCTGCGGTTGAGGAAGAGCATCGTCTGCTCCCCTCTTTTAAGCCTCTCCTCCACCTTCTTTCGCAGTGTGTCAGAAAGAATGCTTCGGTTGCCCTTTTTCAGCTCCTCCCGCATATCCACGACCGCAGTGTCCGGGAGGATGCTTCCCCCGAATCTCGACGTGAGGGTCGTTCCGAGATACTCCCCTTTTGCGGCCCTGTAAGCGGACTCAACAGAAGGGGTGGCGGAACCGAAGATCACCTTCGCGCCCTCGATCTCCCCTCTCCGGATGGCCACTTCCCCGGCGCGGTACCTGGGCATGATCTCCGAGTGATACGACTCCTCGTGCTCCTCGTCGATCACGATGAGCCCGAGCTTTTGAAACGGCGTAAAGAGCGCCGACCGCGGTCCCACCATGACCGAGACATCCCCGGCCTTCGCGGCCTTCATCTGGTCGTAGCGCTCTCCCTTGGAGAGCCTCGAATGTAAAAATGACACCCGGTCGCCGAAGCGCCTGACAAACCTCATCACCGTCTGCCACGTGAGGGCAATCTCCGGGATGAGGACGATCGCCTGCTCCCCTCTCCTTAAGGTCTCAGCGACAAGCTCGATATAGACCATGGTCTTCCCGCTGCCCGTGACCCCGGTAAGAAGCACCGGGCGGCCGCTTCCGCCTTCGCTCCACTCGGCGAGGATCTGCGATGTGACTTCCCTCTGCGGGCCCGAAAGGACATCCGGGGGAGCCGTCCCCGCTCCCTCCGTCACCCTGCGGTAGATCTCGGAGACGGCGATGCGGAGAACTCCCTCCTCCGCCATCTTTCTCACCACCGCAAGAGGCACGCCGGCCCTCTCCTCAAGCTCGCGGAGGTCCATCGCCTGTGACGGAAGCTCCGCCTCATTTCCTCCATCCGGATCATGGGATGAGAGCAGAACCCTGAGCACCCTTGCCTTTGCGGCATAGTGCTTCCTCTCGTAAGTGTCAAGAAGCTCCCGGGCCTTCTCCGGTTCCCCGAACATCACCACTGTCTCCGTCACGGCACCGACCTTCCTGCGCACGGGAAGTACGGTCTTCAGCGCC
>CADCPJ010000408.1 GCA_902803245.1 uncultured Lachnospiraceae bacterium
CAGCACATCCCCCACAACAATCAGGGATGTGCTGCGGATGCCGTGCTCCCTGCCGCAGCGCCAAAGCGTCCCGACCGTGCAATGCAGAACCTTCTCTTCCGGCCACGAGGCTTTGTACACGATCGCAGCGGGTGTCTCCTCCGTGTAGGCCCCCTTCAGAAGTTCTTCCTGAACCTCGCCAAGAAGTGAGGACGACAGAAAGATCACCATCGTCGCTCCGTGGGAGGCAAGGAGGGACAGCCTCTCCTTCGCGGGGACGGGAGTCCGTCCTGCCATTCTCGTTATAATTACGCTCTGGCTCACGCCGGGCAGGGTGTACTCGGCTTGAAGGGCTGCTGCCGCAGCGCCAAAGCTCGACACTCCCGGCGTTATATCGAAGGGTATTCCTCTCTCCTTAAGGGCATCCATCTGCTCGCGGACCGCGCCGTAGAGGCAGGAATCCCCAGTATGCAGCCGGACGACGTCCCCGCCCTCCGCGCACACCTCCTCCGCCACGCGGAGAACCTCCTCCAGGGTCATTTCCGCACTGTTGTAGATGGAAGCTTCAGACGCAGCGAGAGAAAGGAGCGCGGGATTTACGAGGCTGCCGGCGTAGATGACCGCATCGGCGCGCCTTATAAGCTCCGCCCCTCTTAACGTAATGAGGTCCACAGCTCCCGGACCCGCTCCCACAAAATGCACCATACTTCCGGATCTCCTAAAACGTGACATTGGGGACAGTCCCCATTGTCACGTTTTTTTGAAAAAAAAGCTTGACAACGAGGTGTGGCAATGATTTGTGACAATGGGGACTGTCCCAATCGTCACGATCGCGAGCTTCACATCGCCGGCTTCACATCGTCAGCTTTACATCGCAGGCTTCACATCGCAGGCTTCACATCGCAGGCTTCACATCGTCGGCTTCGCACTGCTGTCCTGAGCAATCGCAATTCCGCTTCTCCCAAGTTCACCGTATGTATTGGAGAACATGAGGATGCCGACCAAACAGGCGCCGCGCACGCGCTGCTCCGCCTTCTGCCTGGCTGCCTCCACGATGCTCTTCATGACCTCCTCCATCCTTCCGTCCTCGCGAAGCAGTTGAAGGCAGGCGTCGCTGGTCGCCGCCTCCATCAAAGCTTTGACCCTCTCAGGCGGCAAACCGCACATCGCGGCATGGGCGGCAAAGATCTCCCTCCGGCAGTCCGCGACGCGGGAGTGCGTATTCATGACCCCGCCCGCGAGCTTCACCAGCTTCCCTGCGTGCCCGATGAGATACACTTTTCGAAAGCCCAGAACCACTGCCAGATCCAGCGCCTCGCCGATGTAATTGGAGCATTTGACGCAAGGGATCCCATCAGTGAAAATGTGGGATTCGCGAAGAAACGTCTCCCCGTATTTTCCGGGCGTAAGGATCAGCCGGTCATGGCCCTCCGCTCTTGCCTGCTTCATGGAGAGCTCTATGGTGCCGATCAGCGCCTCCTCGCTCATGGGTTCCACAATCCCGGTCGTCCCGAGCACAGACAGGCCGCCCTCAATCCCCAGCTCCGGATTGAAAGTCTTCGCGGCCAGCTCCCTGCCGCCCGGAATCGAGATGCGGATCTTAAGCGCCCCGCGATACCCGTACGCCGCGGCGGCGCGCAGGACCTCGGAGCGGATCATCTCCCGGGGGATGCGGTTGATGGCCGCCGCCCCCACCTCCTGGTCGAGGCCCGGCCTCGTAACGCGTCCCACGCCCTCGCCCCCGTCAATCTCCACCTCTCCGTCTGCGCCCGGGATTCGCTCCGCAGTGGCAATCACGGTCACGCCGTCCGTCACATCCGGGTCATCCCCGGCATCCTTTCGGATCCCGCAGGAGGCTTCATTTTCACCGCATTTTTCGTAAAATGACGGTTCCGCGCAGACAGTAAGTCCGGCCGGAGTCACGAAGGAGATGACCGGAAGCTTTTCCCCGCCAAGGAGATACGCCGCCGCGCCGAAGGCAGCCATCGCCGCACAGCTCCCCGTAGTGTACCCGAGCCGGAGGTTCCGCGTTCCGCTGCGGATGTAGTGCTCAAAGCGAGCAGGCTCTGATTCCTGTCCGGATTTCTCATTTCCGCTGCAGATACAGTGATCATCAAAGCGAGCGGACTTAGCTGCCTGTCCGGATTTCTCATTTCCGCTGCAGATACAGTGATCATCAAAGCGAGCGGACTTAGCTGCTTGTCCGGATTTCTCATTTCCGCTGCAGATACAGTGATCATCATGGAGTGCGGGCTCTGATTCCTGAGAGGCCGTCTCAAGGCTCCCGTATACGTCCCGGAAGAGCTGCGGATCAGCCTCAAAGAGCTCCTCTATGTAATTGCCCGAGAAGATCTCCTCCGGTGTCCCGCTCCGGTCAATCCGGCCGTTTTTCACGCAGAGAAGCCGGTCGGCGCACATCTTCGCGAGCTCGAGTTCATGCAGGCTCATCAGCACGGCGATCTTCCTTGCGGACGCCAGGGTTTTCAG
>CADCPJ010000409.1 GCA_902803245.1 uncultured Lachnospiraceae bacterium
CCGTCGTACAGCTTCCCAGCGATGAGATGAAAGGCCGGATCATCGGAAGAGAAGGACGCAACATTCGGACCATCGAGACGATGACAGGAGTGGATCTCATCATTGACGACACTCCGGAGGCGGTCGTCCTGTCCGGTTTCGATCCGGTGAGACGCGAGATCGCCCGCATTGCTCTCGAGAAGCTTATCGTCGACGGACGCATTCATCCGGCCCGCATCGAGGAGATGGTGGAGAAGGCCAGAAAAGAAGTCGAGACGCAGATCCGCGAGGACGGCGAACAGGCTGCTTTCGAGGTCGGCGTGCACAACCTGCACCCAGAGCTGATCAAGCTCCTGGGCAGGATGCGGTTCCGCACTTCGTACGGACAGAACGCCCTGAAGCATTCGATCGAAGTGGCGCTCCTTTCGGGGCTTATGGCTTCCGAGTGCGGATGCGACGTGCGTCTGGCAAAGCGTGCCGGTCTTCTGCATGACATCGGAAAGTCGATTGACCACGAGGTCGAAGGATCCCATATCCAGATCGGTGCAGATCTCTGCCGCAAGTACAAGGAGAACGCTGTCGTTATTAATTCTGTTGAGAGTCACCACGGTGACACGGAGCCGACTAGCCTGATCGCCTGTCTCGTTCAGGCGGCGGATGCGATTTCCGCAGCCCGTCCGGGCGCACGCCGGGAAACTCTGGATAATTACACGAACCGCCTGAAGCAGCTTGAGGATATCGCCAACAACTTCAAGGGAGTTGACAAGTCCTTCGCAATCCAGGCAGGACGTGAAGTGCGTGTCATGGTCATACCGGAGCAGGTGAGCGATGCCAATATGGTACTGCTTGCCAGAGACATTTCCAAGCAGATCGAGTCCGAACTGGAATATCCGGGCCAGATCAAAGTCAATGTCATCCGGGAGAGCCGCGTGGTTGATTACGCAAAGTAATATCAAGCAGATCCAGTTAAGAAGAGTCTTTATGGCTCTTCTTTTTTTGTAACTATTCGTTACTATTCACGGCATATCTGTAATCAGGTTCTGGCTCTTCGTGCTGGCGACGCGAAGCTAGTCCTTTAGGGCACGAAAGAGACACGTTCTGATTGCAGATAAAGCCATTTTCCCATATCTTGTATAAGAAAATTTATGTTAACCCAATGACTAGTGTCAAGATGGAAAAATGCATAAAAACAGAGAACTTTTGAGGTTGACAGAATAATTTTGCATTTGATTTTATGTTAAGCAGGGGTTATAATATGAGAACTGATATAAGTGGCTTGAGACAGGGGTGTCTTAAGACGGGGGATTAAGGGTTAACGAAGGGTGAATTGCTTTCTACCAATACATGAGATGTAGGGGAACATTGATTCATGGAGAATGCAATTCTCGATTTTATCGAATATCTGAATACTGCAAAACACTCATCGGAGAACACGACGGTATCCTATGAGAGAGATCTGAAGAAACTTTGCCGCTATTTACAGGAAACACAGGGCATTACGCGTTGGGAGGACGTTACCGAGACTCATCTCAACGCTTATATGCTGTACATGGAAAAGAAGAACTATGCGGCTTCATCCGTTTCAAGAAATGTCGCTTCCGTCCGGACCTTTTTTCATTTTCTTCAGAAAACAGGGGTTACGGACAGTAATCCCGCAGACGAACTGAAGCCTCCGAAGGCAGAGAAGAAGATGCCCGAGATCCTCACGATCGAGCAGGTTTCGGCTCTCCTTATGCAGCCTGACCGGAACACGAACAAGGGAATCCGGGACAGTGCGATGCTGGAGCTTCTCTATGCCACGGGTATCCGTGTGTCCGAGCTGATCGGCCTCACGGTCGGGGATGTCAATCTGCGGCTGGATTACATCAACTGCAGCGACCGCACGAAGGAGCGCATTATACCCTTCGGAAGCGCCGCGAAGAAATCCTTAAGCGACTACATGAATCATTCCAGGATGTCCTTTATCGTCGGCGAGGATAAGGGCTGGCTGTTTACGAACTGCCAGGGCAAGCCGATGAGCAGGCAGGGATTCTGGAAGATCCTGAAGGGCTACGCCCGCGATGCCGGGATCGAAGGGGACATCACGCCCCACACGCTGAGACACAGCTTTGCCGTGCATATGATCGATAATGGCGCCGATCTCCGTTCCGTACAGGAGATGATGGGCCACTCGGATATCTCCACGACACAGATGTATCTCAATATGAATCTCAGCCGCATGAGGAATGTGTACGAGAAAGCGCATCCGAGAAGATAACCCGCATCCGGCGGTTCTACAACAAACGAGTATACTTGGGAGCTGTGCCTTAAGGTGCGGCTCCTTAGTCGGAGGTATGATCAGTTGATTGGTGATGTTCATGTTCACAGCAAGTATTCCACGGACTCGGATGCCGAGATGGAGGATTCCGTCATCCAGGCAGTCGGGCTCGGGCTTTCCTACCTGTGTTTCACGGATCATATTGATTATGACTTCCCGTACGAGAATGTCTCATTTGAATTTGATGTGGAAGAGTACCTCCGAAGCATTCACGGCCTTCAGGAGAAGTACGGCGGAAGGATCCGGATTCTCGCCGGGGTGGAGCTCGGGATGCAGCCGCATCTCGGACCCAGGTACCGGCAGCTCCTGAAAGACTATCCGTTTGACTTTGCCATCGGATCCCAGCACCTCGTCGGGAATCAGGACCCGTTCTATCCGGAGACATTTGAAGGAAAGAGCGACTCGGAAGTCTACCGGGCGTATTTTGAGGAATTGCTGGCAAACATCAAGCTGTTCCATGAGTTTGACACTCTCGGTCACCTGGATTATATCGTCCGCTACGGGAGGCATAAGGCGCGGGCCTACAGCTACAGGCAGTATGCGGACGTGATCGATGAGATCCTGAAGTTTGCCGTTAGAAGCAACCTGGCGATTGAGATCAATACTGCGGGCTTAAGGAAACAGCTCGGCTTCGCCAATCCGCATCCGGATGTCCTGAAGAGGTACCGCGAACTCGGCGGCACGCTTGTCACGATAGGCTCCGACGCCCACAAGGTGCACGCGCTGGGATTCGCTCTTGACACCGCCAGGGAGATCTTAAGAAACTGCGGATTTACGCACACGGTTTACTACGAAAGGAGAAAGCCGGTTTTCGTAAAACTGTAGGGGTTTAAACCCTTAAAAATGCTTGTAATTTGCGGACCGATTAGGTACAATGGTCTGTGGGTTTAAGAAGTATCACCAACTTCCAGAATAAACAGGAGGAAACACGATTATGGCAGTAAAAGTTGCAATTAATGGTTTTGGCCGCATCGGCCGTCTGGCTTTCCGTCAGATGTTCCAGGCAGACGGGTTTGAGATCGTAGCGATCAACGACCTCACATCTCCCGAGATGCTTGCGTATCTTCTGAAGTATGACTCCACACAGGGCCGTTATGAGAAGGCTGACAAGGTCTCCTTCACGGACCATTCCATCATCGTCGACGGCACAGAGATCGAGATCTACAAAGAGTCTGATGCCAAGAA
>CADCPJ010000410.1 GCA_902803245.1 uncultured Lachnospiraceae bacterium
CGTGAAGAAGGGACCTGTTAAGAGCAATAATTGACAGACCGTGAAGAAGGGACCTGTTAAGAGCAATAATTGACAGACCGTGAAGAAAGGATCTGTCAGAGAAAAAATAGCTATCCGTATTGAATCGGCGGATGCATTGTAAATACCATATTCTTAATGAAAATGACGCGGCGGACTTTGTGAACTATTCCAAGTTGCATGAATCCGCCGCGTTTCGCTATACTGTCTTTACTCCGCCGGCGGAGCATTTCCAAAAGACCGACATGTGACGCGTGTCGGAAGGTGACAGGCCGAATCCGGCTGCATCTGTTCCAACCCTTAAAACAGCATATAAAAAAGAGGAGGTAGCTTGAAGTGGAAGAGTTACGCGCTTTTGTCGTTGAAGAAGATGGCGTCGCCGTCGTGGAAGTTGTGCTCATTCTGGTGGTCCTCGTCGCTCTCGTCATCCTGTTTAAGGATCAGATCACCAGCGTATTGAAGACCCTGCTGAGCAAAGTATCCAATGAGAGCGGAAGAGTTTGAAATGAAAAGCTGCTCCCGGCAGTTATATAGCCGGGGCAGCATCACGGTCTATGCGGCCCTCATGATGTGTGCGCTTGTGCCTCTCTTCTTCGCGGCGATCCTGTCCGTAAAGGTGAAGGCAGGCAGGATGCAGGCCGCAAACAGCGTGGACCAGAGCCTCTTTTCGCTTATGGCACACTACGACAGACAGCTGGTGAGGGATTTCGACCTGTTTTTCTTAAATGCGGGGAGCGGGGGAAGCGACCCGGATATCGGCTCGTGCATCCGGCAGATGGAAGATGCCATGGACTACATCCTGAAGCCGAACAAGGGCCTCATCCTTCTAGGCGGAAAAAACCTCTTAAAGCTCGAGAGGGAGAGCGGCGCGGTCACCGCGTACACCCTTGCGACCGATGCGGGGGGAATCCCGTTTGAGGCGCAGGCCGTTCAGGCAATGAAGGACAGCGCGCTCCTTGACGGCATCTCGCGCCTTCGCGACAAGCTGACGAGGAGGGAGCAGGTCGAGCAGGCCGGCAGTGAGTACGTTCACTCGGATATCATGGGGAACTACCAGACCGTCGCAAATGCCTCGAAGGAGGCGGAGGAAGACAGGAGAAGGCAGGAGGAGGAAGCTGCGGAGCGGGGAGAGGAGCTCCCCGCCGAGGAGACGGAGGTGGTGGTGCCGGAGGGCTTTGTAAATCCGATCCCCGCCCTTTTCCGGCTCTACCGCAGGAAGGTGATGGATCTCGTCGTCCCGGACCCCGGGAACATTTCCCCGAAGGCAGTTGACGGGGAGTCGCTCGTCTCGAAGCGGACTCTGGCAAAGGGATTCGGAATCATCGACGCGACGGGCTCAGCCGCCGGTATGGACAATATGTGCTATATCGCCTGGATCATCGGACATTTCGGCTCCTATGCCAGTCCGAAGGAGCAGTGCGGGCTCTCCTACCAGCTCGAATATCTCCTGAAGGGTAAGCTGAAGGACAGGGACAATCTGTCCGCGGTCGTCGGAGACCTCATGAAGGTGCGGCAGGCAGTCAATATGCTCTTTCTCTTCACTGATCCGGAGAAGAGCTCGGAGCTGACAAGCCTCGGTGCGATCATCGCAACGGTCATGATGGTCCCCGTGCTCGAGCCGATCGTAAAGACGATACTCGCCGCTCTGTGGGGTTATGTGGAGAGCCTCGTGGACGTGAGAGCTCTCCTCGAGGGAAAGAAAGTGGCAATTGTCAAGAACAGGGAGAGCTGGCAGACGGATGTAGAGGACCTGGCAGCCTCAGGAGGATCTCTGGCGAATCTGACGAAGGACATCCCCGGAGGGCTCGATTACGCGGAATACCTGGGGACATTTATCCTGGTCGCGAAGAGAGGGACGCTGACTCCAAGGGCGATGGATCTGGTGGAGTCAACCATGAGGTGCAAGGGGCGCGAGGACTTCCGGCTGGATGCCTGCATCGCCTCTCTGAGCGTGGAGATGAATATCCGGTCGGAGGGGAGAGTCACGTTTCCTGTGGAGGCCTCCATTTCCTATCTGGATCTTTGAGCGCGGC
>CADCPJ010000411.1 GCA_902803245.1 uncultured Lachnospiraceae bacterium
CTTGCCCGCGTCCTTCGCGGCATCGCCCTCGATGGCCGGCATATAGGTGCTGGTGTAGATCTGGTGGCCGAGGATGGTATCGGGCTTGCCGATCTCAAGGCCCGGCTTCCAGATGTACTGGCCGTTGCCGTCCTTCAGGAGCATCAGCTGCAGGAGGGCGGTCTCGTTGCACAGGAACTTCGCCTTCTGGCGGTACGGGGCCCTCAGCGCGTAGAACAGCCTGTACACATCATCAAAGCTGATGACGGTGCTGCCCTCCGTCTGGACAGATGGATCCGCCAGGGAGGTCAGGATTCCGGTCGGCTCGGAAGGAGTCGTGGTCGGATCCGCGGACACGCCCTTGCCGTTGATGAAGGCATCCTCCTCCGCATTGCCGAAACGGACGCCGAAGCGGGTAGCGATATGGCTGGCGATGTCGAAGGCGGAGTCGTGGAGCAGCTCGTTGCTGACACGGATCGCGCAGGCAAGCTTATAGGCGGACAGGGTCTGGACGCTGAAGGTCAGGTCGGACTCGCCGATGGCGTTGCCCTCTTCCACCCAGCTCGCCTTGCCGTTATCGGCAGCAATCGGGATGGTACGGGTTCCGCTGCTGGTGCGGATCACGTGCGCCAGGGTGCGGAATATGTTGTTCTCCTCCAGTGCCTGGATCAGCTGGCGGTGGAATTCATCCGGGACGGTAAAACCGCCGGACTCGTTCTCGCCGACAGAGAGCGCGTTGCGCACCTCAAGGGACATGTTGCCGCGCATGTTGTCCCAGAAGGCCTTGCTGTACTCAGCGGTCGCTGTAGGACTGACGGCAGCTTCCTTCTTCTGTGCGGAGGGAGCCATCTGCACCGGTGTGGAAGTCGGGGCCGCCAGCATGGCATCGATCTCCATCTGGTCTTCGAGGCGTTTGATCTCCTCTCCCAAAGACTGGACATCAGCAGTCATTTTGTCGTACTGCTCCAGGGCTTCCTTCGGCACCATGCCGTTCTCGTCGCGGTGCTCCTCCAGGTAGTTCTTCGTCTTCTCCCAGAGGGTGTTTCTCTTCTGTCTCAGCTCAAGAATCTTATTCATGAGTTCCTCTCTTTCTCCGGCATGGATGCGTGCCGGTCGCATTTCTGGTTTGGGTATGAAAAAAGCAGAGGCTTTTCACCATCTGCTCTTCCATCGGTTCTCTGGCATGAAAAAAGCAGCCGGTCCTTATCTCAGGAAATCCAGCTGCTTCTTCAGCAGTTCATATGGCATCGCGCCGTCTTTGGTCCTGCCGTCCATGCCGATCACAGGCCTGTCAAATTCTTTGTCCGCGGTGGGCGGATCCTCCTGGTTCTTTCCAGGCTGGCGTCTCTTATCAGGATCATCGTCCTTATCTGGATCGTCAGGATCATCCTCATCTGGGTCATCGCCGCTGTCGGGATCATCAGGATCCTCATTCCCACCTTCATCCGGGTCCTCTTCCTCATCTGGATTACCACCCGGCTGCGTTTTTTTCTGTCCTGCATCCTCCACAGGCTCATTTGTTACCGGAGGAGGTTCAGGAAGATCGTCCTTCACCCCTGCCTCGGGCGGTTCCACATCCTGCGCTTCACCGGAGGATTCATCAGGTTCTTCACCTGCCCCGGCTGCAGGTTCTGCGGCACAACAGAGCCTGTTAAGAATGGTCTGTCCCATGATCCTTGTGGAGTATGGCTGCCATTCCTTGATGTTTGCTTCGACTTTCTCTTCATGGTCGTCTCCTTCAGTTACGGGATCCTCTGTATCATCCTTCTTCGAGAAAAGAACCTCATCCGCAAAACCCATTTCCACGGCTTTCTTCGCGTTCATCCATGTCTCATCGGACATGAGCCTGGCGATCTTGTTACGTGAAAGCCCGGTCTTTTTTGCGTAGGCATTGATGATGGACTCCTTGACCTCATTAAGGGTACTGATCGCCTTCTCCATGTCTGCCGCGTTACCCATGGCAATCGTCATGGGGTCGTGGATCATCAGCATCGCCACCGGGCTCATGAGGACCCTGTCCCCAGCCATAGCGACCACGGAAGCCGCAGATGCTGCAATCGCATCAATCTTCACCGTGATCTTCCCCTTATGGTCACAAAGCATGGTGTAGATCTCGGCGGCAGCGAAGACATTCCCGCCCGGGCTGTTAACCCAGACCGTCACATCCCCTTCCTCTGCTTCCAGTTCGTCCCGGAATGCCTTAGGCGTTATCTCATTTCCCCAGAAGGAATCCTCGTCAATGGGTCCTTCCAGACGGAGGATGCGTTCACCTTCGTCATTCCGGAAAAAGTTCCAGAACTTTTTCATATCTTTCCTGTTTTCCTCCTTCCCGGAGCCGTGCTCCTGAAACCAGACATCGATCACGGCCTTCCACTCATCCTTATCCGGACGCCTGTCATCCTGCATCAGCCGGTCATAACACTCTTCTTTCGTGGCGCTGATGAAGACTTCCTCCGTATCAACGCCTTCCAGCATCTCTTTCAGGTTGTCGGTCAACCAACGGCACTGGATCCAGAGGGCATCTATATTTCTGTCACGGACCGCTTTATTGATCATTGCCTCACGGATGTTCATCAACACCCAGTGTCCTGCATGTCTTTGAGTCAGGTGATGCTCCCTGGTTGTTGATGCGAGAAGCATGGCATCATAATCGTAGATAATGTCTGCATCACCGGCATGCTCACGGATATATGTGCTTTTCCCTGAACAGGGGCATCCATATACAACTACAGCCTTCATGGTGACTCCCTTCCGCGCCTTAATGCCCTGCGCCCTTCATGGCGTTCAGTGTGCCTTTTGTTTTCATGCTGCTCTTCTTCCTCCGGCTGATCCTTACGCTTTTCTTCTTCCGGCTGCGATTCTTCTGTCTTTTCTTCCTGCCCCTCAGCCTGTACCCCATACTGCTGCCCGACATCTTTCAGCTTGATAAAAGTGCCATTCACGATATGGAAGTCACCACCCTCTTCCTCTGGCAATGGAGGCATGTTTTCCTTCCTTCTTGCCTCATTCGGAGATATGATGCCGGTGGAAATGCCCACGGAATATCCGTCCATGCGGCTCTTATAATCACCGCGGAGGAGTCCCTCCACATTGAACTTGAAGAAGAGGTCCTTTTTCTCATCCTCTGACAGGAGGGCCCTGTGCATGGACTGTTCCCAACGTATCACCCAGGGATCCAAAGTGTATTTGACGAATTCCAGAGACTGCTGCTCGATATTATTGAAGCTAGACTTCTCCAGGTCGCCAACCATGTGGGGCGGGACCCTGAATATCCGGGCTATCTCATCGATCTGGAACTTCCTGGTCTCCAAGAACTGAGCCGCTTCAGGACTGATCGAGATCGGCGTATATTTCATGCCTTCCTCGAGCACAGCTATCTTGTTAGCGTTGCCGCTTCCGCCAAAGGTGTTCATCCAGGACTCGCGCACCCGGGAAGGATCTTTGATCACCCCTGGATGCTCCAGGACGCCTGATGGCTGCGCGCCGTTTGCAAAGAACTTGCTGCCATATTCCTCGGTTGCGATGGCAAGGCCGATAGCGTTTTTGGCCATGGCAATTGGGCTGTAACCAACAAGACCGTCAAAGCCCAGGCCCGGAATATGCAGCACGTCTTTCGGGTGCAGCTTCACAAGGCTTCCCTTCATGGTCGGCGCTTCATCGGTCTGCCTCTGATA
>CADCPJ010000412.1 GCA_902803245.1 uncultured Lachnospiraceae bacterium
ACAGGGAAATCATACGGCAGCGGCATCTTGAAGATCCGGACTCCTTCAGCTACGTAAGATTCTATTCCGACGAAGGGAATGGAAACCAGGAATTGCAGCGGCTGATAGAGGACTGTGAGAGCGGGAAGGTCGATATCGTATTGACCAGCTCAATGCTTCGGTTCTGCCGAAAAATACAGGATACGATAGATACCGCACAGCGGTTAAGGGAATTGCCAAGTCCAGTGGGGATTTGGTTTGATCAGGACGAGGTCTTCACGTTGGATGCTAAGGGAGACTTGTTCCTGAAAGTGCTGGTATTAGCCGCGGATGAGGAGTCCCGGCAAAAGTCCGCAAGAATGACTATGGGGCAACCGATAAGACTGAGAAGGATGTGAATCACGAATGAACGCCAGCGAAAAGAAGGGTGACAGTAAACAGAAAATCAGAACCCGGTATAAGGGTGTCGACCCGTCGGAACTGGAAGTCATAATGCCTATTGCGACCGACGAGATTGCGCTGGAACAGAGGAAGCTGAAAGTTGCGGCTTATGTTCGTGTGTCCACCGAGAACGATGAGCAGACTTCTTCTTACGAGCTGCAGGTGAACGACTTCACGGATCGGATCGAAAATAATCCAAATTGGGAGTTCGCCGGTATCTACAGCGACGAGGGCATCTCGGGTACGAATCTGGCTCACAGGAAGGGCATGCTCCAGATGATTGAGGACGCCAAGGCGGGGAAGATCGACCACATCCTGGCAAAGTCGATAGCGAGGTTTGCCCGTAATGTGGTTGACTGTCTCTCCGTCATCGAAGAACTGAAGAAGATCGGCGTGGGCGTCCATTTCGATGAGAACAACCTGTACACGCTGGACACCACGGGCGCGCTCGTCCTCACTATTCTTGCCACTGTTGCAGAGGAGGAGTCGCGCTCCAAATCCTTTATCATGGACTGGTCTATTGAGAGGAGATTCAGTAAGGGAATCTTCCTGATCCCGAAACTGCTGGGATACGACCTGGACGAAGAAGGCGAGCTGGTGATCAATCCCGATGAAGCGGAAACGGTGAAGGTGATTTATTACCTTTACATCAACGGCTGGTCGAGTTCCGAGATCGCTGACTTGCTTACCGAGTATGGGAGAACCACCAAGCTGGGTAACGAAGTATGGAATCCGACTTCCATCGATGGCGTGATCGAGAACGAGCGGCACTGCGGGGATATCCGCGCCCGGAAGACATATACAAAGGACTTTAAGACTCATAAAAAAGTGAAGAATGAAGGGGCGAATTTAAAGCGGAAACAGTATGTTCAGCGGAACCATCATGAGCCGATCGTGAGCCGTGATGTGTATAATGCCGCGAATCTGCTCAAGTCTTCAAAGGCATACGCTTCCAAGAACCGCCCGTTGCCTCTCCTCAGTGTGATCGACGGCGGTATCCTTTCTGGCTATGTTCCGATTGATAAGAACTGGAGCGGTTTTTCCACGGAGGATTACAAAGCGGCCTGTGAGAGCGTGGAGCTGCCGAAGATTGAAAGCACGGAGACAGGCCCCCGCCTTTACATGGGCGGCTATAAAAAGGTACGCGCCGACTACTTCCCGTCTATCGATCAGCCGGCGATGACAATACATAACGGCAAGCTGCGGTTCAACACAGCCTGCCTTAAGAAGTTTGAGGACGTGGAGTATGTGGAACTCCTGTTGAATACGGTCTCAAACATGATAGCTATCCGTCCGTGCGCTGAGGACAATCCGAACGCCATTCACTGGGGCAGACTCAGGGAGGAGCGATGGGTCGTCAGCACGATGGGGTGCCGGGGGTTATCCCGGACGCTCTTTGATCTCATGAGCTGGGAGGACGAGGGGAAGTACCGGTTCCGCGGGCAGTTTGAATGCCAGGGCGACCAGAAGATCCTTCTTTTCCAGCTTGACGAGCCTGTGGTCACAAAGGTCGAGGAGCAGGTCATTGTACCGGATGAGCCGGAGGAAGAGGCGGAAGATAACACGGAAGAGCAGGAAAACACAGAAGAAATCGTGATCCGTGAGACGGTTCGTGTGTATCCGCAGTCCTGGTCATCTTTCGGCGAACCAATCTCTTACTTGCAGCAGCGTCACTATGCCGGCGACTGGGATGTGCTGCGTCCAGCGAAGGAGCTGGAGGAGATGAACATCTTCACGGCAGAAAAGCTGGATAGTCTCATGAAGGAAGCAGAAGCGATAATGGAAGGGTGGAAGAAAACAGCATGAATGAGGATCAGTTCAACGAGAGTTTAGATGAAGAGCAGGTTTCCTCCGCCAGGGAAGCGCAGCGTCAGGAAATCATGGGCAGGTTCAATCCGAACAAGATGAAAGTGGTCCGGAAAGAACTGTTCCCAAGCCCGCGCGATCCGTCTGTCACATTCCGGAATGGAAATATTTCTTTCAATGCCGCCTGCATCAGGGGACTGAAAGATGTGGTGTACGTCAACCTGTATTTCGATGAGGAGACGGGCCTCTTTTCCGTTACTGCATGTGATGAAAACGACAAACAGGCTCTCCGCTGGTGTGTTGCCAAGCCGGATAAGCGCACGAGCCGGAGAATGAAATGTCCTGACTTTACAGATTATCTGTTTGACCTGATGGG
>CADCPJ010000413.1 GCA_902803245.1 uncultured Lachnospiraceae bacterium
CAGCTCTACACGGGGCTTGCAGTGAATTCATGAACCGGCAGTTGTCAAGGCAGCTGTCAGAGATTGTCAAGGCAGCTGTTAAGGAAGTTGTCAGAGATTGTCAAGGCAGCTGTTAAGGAAACTGTCAGAGATTGTCAAGGCAGCTGTTAAGGCAGCTGTCAGAGATTGCCAAGGCAGCTGATAAGGCAGCTGTCAGTGAAATTGACAGCATAGCTGCCTATGCAGGTATTTGCGGACGGAATCCAGGATAAATCCTGAACGATAATCCTGAACGATAATCCAGAACGATAATCCTGGACGATAATCCTGAACAATAATCCTGAACAATAATCCAGAACAATAAAGATGAGCCGGGAGATGATCCCGGCTCATAATAATTGATTTTAAGGCACAAGAGACATTTGACATTTATGCCGCCATGACGTCACTCCATGTTCACAATGTGCGCGCACAGGGCCTCAAAGGTCTCGTCGCTCAAGTCATGCTCGACCTTGCAGGCGTCCTCGCGGGCATGCTCGGGGCTGACGCCAAGCTTTTCGAAGAACATGGCGAGCACCCTGTGCCTCGTATAGATCCTCTCGGCGATCTCCATGCCCTTTTCGGTCAGAACGATGAAGTTGGCGTGATCCATCGTGATGTAACCGTTCTCGCGGAGCTGCTTCGTGGCATAGCTGACAGACGGCTTCGTCACTCCGAGCTGCTCGGCCACATCGATCGAGCGGATATAGCCGTGCGCCTCCTTCATCATGAGCATGGCCTCGAGATAATCCTCTGCTGATTTCCTGATTTCCATAGTAAGCTGTCACCGTCCTTTGAAAAATGAGATCTCTCCGCCGCGAAGCCGGCTTCATTTCGGGGTTTCCTGCACGCGGTATATTCCGGGCTATAAAAATGCGATAGAATTTAACCAAGATTAACACATCTTAACGAGAGTTTCAAGTTTGAAAATCATTCTTTTTGTGCGGGGCAGGATACAGGAGGCTCTGTCTGTTCCCATTTTTTGCGAACAAAAGTTTGAAAATGTGCTATGATAAGTTCACTTGGCTTTTCCGGAGGTTTGCAGGAGAGGGCCTTTTATCAGAGGAGGAGCATGAAACATGCTGGAATTGAAGAATATATCGTTTGAGGTGGAGTCGGAGAGCGCGAAGCAGATCGGCATCATCCACGACCTGTCTTTACAGGTGGAGGACGGGAAGTTTGTCGTGATCACCGGCCCGAACGGGGGCGGAAAGTCCACGACAGCCCGCCTCATCGCGGGAATCGAGACCCCGACGTCCGGAAGCATCTTCCTGGACGGGGAGGACATCACGGAGCTGAACATCACGGAGAGGGCGAAGAAGGGCATCAGCTTCGCATTTCAGCAGCCCGTCCGTTTCAAGGGGCTCAAAGTTATCGACATCATCCGCCTGGCGGCGGGAAAACAGCTGCAGATCGCCGAGGCGTGCGAATATCTGTCGGAGGTCGGGCTGTGTGCCAGGGATTACATCAACCGCGAGGTGAACTCCTCCCTCTCGGGCGGCGAGCTGAAGCGCATCGAGATCGCCACGGTGCTGGCGCGCGGGACGAAGCTGTCGGTCTTTGACGAGCCGGAGGCCGGGATCGACCTCTGGAGCTTCCAGAACCTGATCCGGATCTTTGAGAAAATGAGGGAGGAGATCTCGAACAGCTCGATTATCATCATTTCCCATCAGGAGAGGATCCTTGAGATCGCCGATGAGATCGTGGTCCTTGCAGACGGGAGAATCCGTGAGAAGGGGACCAGGGAGGAAGTGCTTCCCTCGCTGATCGGGACGGAATCCGCGGTGCAGCAGTGTCAGGGACTTGGAAAGACGAGGTGAGATATGGCAGGACAGGTACAGTTGGACGAGATTCAGAAGAGGATTATCGAGGAAGTCGCAGACCTCCACGAGGTGCCGATCGGCGCCTACAACTTCCGCGCCAACAGCAAGCTGGCGGGGAGGAACACGACGGCCAATATTGACATCATTTCCAAGGAAGACGGGAGCGGAATCGACATCCGCATAAAGCCCGGGACGAAGCACGAGAGCGTTCACATTCCCGTGGTCATCAGCGAGAGCGGGATCACCGAGACGGTCTACAACGACTTCTTCGTCGGGGAGGGCGCCGATGTGGTCATCGTCGCCGGCTGCGGCATCGACAACTGCGGGAAGCAGGACTCCGAGCATGACGGCATCCACCGCTTCTACCTTGAGAAGAATGCCAGGGTCCGCTACGTGGAGAAGCACTACGGCTCGGGCGAGGGCACGGGCAAGAGAATCCTGAACCCTGGAACCGAGGTCTATATGGATGAGGGCAGCTCCATGACGATGGAAATGGAGCAGATCAAGGGCGTGGATTCCACGGAGCGCGTCACGAAGGCCGAGCTGAAGGCCGGCGCGCGCCTCGTTGTGAAGGAACGCCTCATGACGCACGGCGATCAGAGCGCCGTCAGCATCTACCGCGTCGATTTAAACGGCGAGGGTGCGAGCGCGGATGTCGTGTCGAGATCCGTCGCGAGGGACCGCTCCTATCAGAAGTTCGATGCCCGCATCACGGGAAATGCTCCTTCCAGCGGACACACGGAGTGCGACTCCATCATCATGGACGAGGGCAGGATCCTCGCGGTTCCGTCGCTTGAGGCCAATGACATTGACTCGATGCTCGTCCATGAGGCGGCGATCGGAAAGATCGCCGGCGACCAGCTCATCAAGCTGATGACGCTGGGGCTTACGGAGGCGGAGGCGGAGGAGCAGATCATCAACGGGTTCCTCAAGTGATTCG
>CADCPJ010000414.1 GCA_902803245.1 uncultured Lachnospiraceae bacterium
CGGGAGGACCATCCGCACGATGGCTTCCGCCATGGACCACAAGCGTGCCGGGGACGGCGACACCGGCCTCAATACCGGCGGCATGGGCAATTTCTCGCCGAGCCCCTTTTACACGGAGGAGATCGACGCCTACTGTCAGAAGCACATCTACCAGACGACCGTGGACGCGATGGCGGCTGAGGGACGGCCTTACGCGGGGGTCATTTTCTTCGGACTCATCCTGACGGAAGACGGCCCGAAGGTCCTTGAGTACAACGCGAGGTTCGGCGACCCGGAGGCCCAGGTCGTGCTCCCGCGGATGAAGACCGACCTCATCGACGTGGTCGAGGCCTGCATTGACGGACGCCTCGATGAGATCGAACTCGAATTTGCAAATGACGCCTGCCTGTGCGTGGTGCTCGCCTCGGACGGCTATCCGCTCCATTATGAGAAGGGATTCCCGATCGAGGGACTTGAGACCTTCGAGGGACGCAACGATGAGCTTGTGTTCCACGCTGGCACGAAATTCGGTGAAGGGGGAGAGATTCTGACAAATGGCGGCCGCGTCCTCGCAGTCACCGCCCTCGCACCGACACTCAAAGAGGCGCAGAAGAAAGCTTATGCTGCTGCGGAGCGGATTCATTTTGCAAATAAATACATGCGGCACGACATCGGGCACGCGATCGACGAGGCCTGATGTGCCAGACTGTGTCAGCAGTGCAGCCGACGGACTGTAATCCGCCGCACAATCGATGAAGTATGAGATGCAACCGCGCCGAAAATGTGGTACACTCCTAAGTAACATATTCACCCCTATGTGAAGGAGGAAAAGCAATGGATAAATATGTTTGTGACGTATGTGGATACGAGTACGATCCGGCAGTCGGTGATCCCGACAACGGCATTGCGCCGGGAACAGCATTTGAGGATATCCCGGAAGACTGGGTCTGCCCGATGTGCAGCGTCGGCAAGGATCAGTTCAGCAAGGTCTGAGCATCAGCCATAGCATCATTGTGAGATAAAGTCTGAGAGCGGACTGCACAAGCGCGTGCAGTCTGTTTTCGTAGCGGAAGAGTCTGTATACACTGCTCAGACAGCCGCGGATATAGCGAGCAAACCGTCACAGGTACAGGCAGCAAACAGACAGAGCTGCAAATAGCAGGCAGATACAGCTATAGATACAGACAGCAACCAGCTATAGATACAGACAGCGACCAACTATAGATACTGACAGCAACCAGCTGTAGATACAGACAGCAACCAATTATAGATACATTCAGCAACCAGTTATAGATACAGATTGTGAGAACAACGAGACTACATGAATAGAAAATACACAGACGAAGCAAAGACGGCAATCGAACTGGCCGTCCGCGCAGCCACCTACCACAGGCAGACATATGCGGGTACGGAGCATCTTCTGGTGGGACTCCTAAAAGAGGGCACCGGCACAGCGTCGCAGATCCTGAAAGAGGCGGGCGTCGTGCCCGAGCGGCTTGAGAACCTGATCGACCACCTGATCGCGCCCCAGGGCGGAGTCGCCGCCGAAGAGAAACCGGGATATTCCCCGCGCCTCGAGCGCGTTTTTGACAAGGCGGAGAATCTTGCGGAGGAGCTGAAGGAAGAGAAGACCGGAACCGAGCATCTTCTCTTTGCGATGCTGACGGATCACGAGTGCGTCGGCACGAGGCTTCTCCACACGATGGGCGTCGATCTCAGAAAACTCGCAAATGACATTTTAGGAGCGATGAACTCCGACGGCGAGAAGAAGCCGGAGGAGATGAAAGCCATCGGCAGCGCAAATGCAGGCAGCGGCAGTACCCCGACCCTCGACCAGTACGGCAGGGACCTGACCCAGATGGCGAGGGACGGCAAGCTCGACCCGGTTGTCGGGCGGGAGCGCGAGATCCTGCGCGTGATGCAGATTCTCAGCCGCCGCACAAAGAACAACCCGTGCCTCATAGGCGAGCCGGGAGTCGGCAAGACCGCCATCGTGGAGGGCATCGCCCAGCGCATCGCAGCGGGAGACGTGCCCGGGATCATGGAGGACAAGCGGGTCGTGGTGCTCGACCTGTCCGGCATGGTGGCCGGCTCCAAATACAGAGGCGAATTTGAGGAGCGCATAAGGGGTGTGGTCCGCGAGGCGGCGGACAATCCCGGGATCCTCTTATTTGTCGACGAACTGCATACGCTGATCGGCGCTGGAAGCGCGGAGGGGTCACTCGACGCCTCCAACATCCTGAAGCCGTCACTGTCAAGGGGCGAGATCCAGGTGATCGGCGCCACGACGATCGACGAGTACAGAAAATACATCGAGAAGGACGCCGCCCTCGAGCGCCGCTTCCAGCCGGTAAATGTGGAGGAGCCGAGCGAGGAGGAATCCGTCGAGATCCTGCGCGGGCTGCGCCCCTATTATGAGAAGCATCACCGCGTCGAGATCACGGAGGAAGCGATCCGGGCAGCGGTGCAGATGTCCGAGCGCTATATCAACGACCGTTCCCTCCCCGACAAGGCCATCGACCTCATCGACGAGGCCTCCTCAAAGCTGCGCCTCAAGGGCTATCTCGAGCCGAAGACGCTTCCGAAGGAAGAGGCGTCCTATGCCGACGTAGCCGCACGGAAGGAAGAGGCGATCTTAAGCGGCGACCTCAAAAAGGCCCGAAAGCTCCAGGAGGAGCAGGAGAAGCTGGAGGAGAAGCTCGAGAAGAAGCAGAAAAAGCGCAAAAAGAAAGAAGGCAGGGAAGAGGTCCCGGTTGTCACTGCGGACAATATCGCCGAGGCCGTCGCGGACTGGACGGGGATACCGGTGGCAAAGATCGCGGAGGCCGAGTCGAAGAAGCTGGCAAGACTGGAGGAAGAGCTTCACCGCCGCATCATCGGCCAAAATGAAGCCGTCAGCGCAGTGGCGAGCGCGATCCGCAGAGGACGCGTGGGGCTCAAAGACCCGAACCGGCCTACCGGAAGCTTCCTCTTCCTCGGCCCCACGGGCGTAGGAAAGACGGAGCTCTCAAAAGCGGTGGCGGAGAGCGTGTACGGCTCCGAGCAGAACATGATCCGCGTGGATATGTCGGAATACATGGAGAAGCACAGCGTCTCCAAAATGATCGGCTCGCCGCCCGGCTACGTCGGGCACGAGGAGGGAGGCCAGCTCTCGGAGCAGGTGAGGCGCCACCCTTACAGCGTCATTTTATTTGATGAGATCGAGAAGGCTCATCCCGACGTCTTCAATATCCTGCTGCAGGTCCTCGACGAGGGTCACATCACCGATTCCCGCGGCAGGCGCGTGGACTTCAAGAACACCTGCATCATCATGACCTCGAACGCCGGCGCGAAGGCCATCGTGGACCCGAAGCGCCTCGGCTTCAGTGCGGCGGCAGATGAGCAGAAAGACTATGAGGCGATGAAAAACGGCGTTATGGAAGAAGTGAAGCGCCTCTTCCGTCCGGAATTCCTGAACCGCATCGACGAGATCATCGTCTTCCATCCGCTGAACGAACAGCAGGTGGAGCAGATCGTCACGCTCCTCTTCAATACGCTGAAAGACCGGGCGGAGAAGCAGATGGAGATTCATCTGAAGATGACTCCCGCCGTGAGAAAACACATCGCCGCGAAGGGCTTCTCACCCAAGTACGGCGCTCGCCCCATTAAGAGAGAGATTCAGACTCAGATCGAGAATCCTCTCGCGGAGATGCTCCTTAGCGGCGAGCTTGCCCCCGGTGCCCGCGTCACCATAGGCCTCAGCGACGAAAAAGTCACATTCAAAATGTGACATTGGGGACAGTCCCCATTGTCACGTTTTTGAAGCATTTTATGCTTGACAACAAATCCATCAAACGCATTACGAAACAGTCAACCGTCATTGCGGAACCGATATTGACACTGCAGACCAGACCCGGCACACATAAGCCATGCAGCCTGCACACACGAGCCGCATAGCCTGTGCACATAAGGCACAGCGTTTGCACATATAAGCCACATGTATTTTTAGGAGGAACAACGATTTATGGCAGCAGTTAAGGAATTGATCCGCACGGAAGCGGACGGCACCATCAGCTTCGGGGACTATGAGCTCGCATCAAAGACCAAGAAGTCGGACTTCGAGCACGAGGGCGATCTCTACAAGGTGAAGACCTACAGCGGGATCACCCGCCTCGAGAAAAATGAGATGTTTGTCTACGAGTCCGAGCCCGGCACCGCCGTGTCCCATCTGAAGGAGACGGACAACGGGCTTTGGTTTGTCATCGAGGGTCCGAAGGACGCCCAGGTCACCGTGCAGGGCGAAGCCGAGACGGATTATGACATCGTCATCGACGGGGCAGTGCGCGACACGCAGAAGTCGAACCTCGGCGGCAAGCTCTCTTTCAGCGTGGAGCTGGGCGAAAGCAGCCACGAAGTCGAGCTGATCCGGAAGTGAAAGCCATTCGCACAGCCTGGCTGATCCGGAAGTAAGAGCCATTCGCGAAGCCTGGCTGATCCGGAAGTAAGAGCCATTCGCGAAGCCTGGCTGATCCGGA
>CADCPJ010000415.1 GCA_902803245.1 uncultured Lachnospiraceae bacterium
AAGGAGGCGGCTTTTTTTATGGCAAACAATGTAATGAGGATCACACTCAAGGCGCATGACCATCAGCTGATCGATCAGTCGGCGGCAAAGATCGTTGACACGGCACGCAAGTCGGGGAGCAAGGTAAGCGGACCGATCCCGATGCCCACGAAGAAGGAAGTGGTCACGATCCTGCGCGCGGTTCATAAGTACAAGGATTCCAGAGAGCAGTTCGAGCAGAGGACCCATAAGAGACTGATCGATATCACCGCACCGACCCAGAAGACGGTAGATGCCCTCTCCCGCCTGGAGATGCCGGCAGGTGTTCATATTGATATCAAGATGAAGTAAGGCTCCGGCCTAGTATGATCGCAGTTGCGATCCGCTGTAGAAATGGAGGAACAGCAGTAATGAAGAAAGCAATCTTAGCGACAAAAGTCGGCATGACCCAGATCTTCGCCGATGACGGAAGCCTCGTACCGGTCACCGTCCTTCAGGCAGGTCCGTGCGTTGTGACGCAGGTTAAGACAGAAGAGAATGACGGCTACAGTGCGGTTCAGGTAGGATTTGAACCGATCCGTGAGAAGCTGGTGAGAAAGCCGCAGAAGGGCGCGTTTGACAAGGCAGGCGTCGAGTATAAGAGATACCTCAGGGAATTCCCGTTTGAGAACGCCGGGGAGTATGAGGTGAAGCAGGAGATCAAGGCGGATATCTTCGCACAGGGAGATCATGTGGATGCCACAGCCATTTCCAAGGGCCATGGATTCCAGGGCGCGATCAAGAAGTGGGGACAGCACAGAGGACCCATGAAGCACGGTTCCAAGTATCATCGTCATGCAGGCTCCAACGGACCTTCATCCGATCCGAGCCGCGTCGCCCCGGGCAAGCATATGGCCGGACGCATGGGAAGAGAACAGGTCACCGTCCAGAACCTGGTTATTGTGAGAGTTGACGCAGAAAAGAATCTGATCCTCGTCAAGGGTGCGGTGCCAGGACCGAAGAAGTCCCTCGTCACTTTAAAAGAGACGACCAGGACAGACTTAAAGTAATAGGAGGGTTTAACTGTGGCTAACGTATCAGTTTACAATATGAATGGACAGGAAGTCGACAAGATGGAGCTGTCCGACGCGGTTTTCGGCGTTGAGATCAATGAGCATCTCGTGCATATGGCGGTTGTCCAGCAGCTTGCGAACAACAGGCAGGGCACACAGAAGGCAAAGACCCGCTCTGAGGTGAGCGGAGGCGGAAAGAAGCCCTATCGCCAGAAGGGCACCGGACATGCGCGCCAGGGTTCGACCAGGGCTCCGCATTTCACGGGCGGCGGCGTTGTGTTTGCCCCGGTTCCGCGTGACTATTCCTTTAAGATGAACAAGAAGGAAAAGAGAGCTGCCCTTAAGAGCGTGCTCACGAACCGTGTGCAGGAGAACAGGCTGATCGTTGTTGACGAGCTGAAGTTCGACGCACCGAAGACGAAGGACATGGTAAAGGTGCTGGGAAGCCTGAAGGCTGAGAACGCGCTGGTAGTCCTGAACGACAATGACAAGAATGCGATTCTCTCCGGAAGGAACATCGACGGAGTGAAGATGGCGCTCACAAACACCATCAACGTATTCGACATTCTGAACCACAAGACGCTCGTCCTGACAAAGGATGCGGCTAAGACAATCGAGGAGGTGTACGCATAATGGCTGATATCAAATATTATGATGTTATCCTGAAGCCGGTTGTTACTGAGAAGAGCATGGCCGCGATGGCAGAGAGAAAGTACACATTCCTCGTAGTGCCTGAGGCGAACAAGACCCAGATCAAGGAAGCGGTCGAGAGGATGTTCGAGGGAACCAAGGTCAGCAAGGTGAATGTCATGAACATCGGCGGCAAGAACAAGAGACGTTCGATGGGACAGAGATTCGGCAAGACTTCAAAGACAAAGAAGGCGATTGTTACCCTCGCTGAGGGCAGCAAAGAGATCGAGATCTTCTCCGGCCTTTGATCCGGGAAGAGTCTGATCGCCGATTATGCGGCTTAACGCGACAAATTAAGAATAAGA
>CADCPJ010000416.1 GCA_902803245.1 uncultured Lachnospiraceae bacterium
TCACCCCGCTCGTCGTCCGGATGGTCATCCTGACGGAGACGGCGCACAACTACTTAACCGGCATGATGTGCATCATGGCCTTCTATATGATCGGCCGGTGCGTGAACACAGTCTCGATCAACGGCGTCCTCGACGGAGGGGGAGACACCGTCTTCGACATGTACAGCCTTGCGGTATCGATGTGGGGAATTGCCATCCCGCTCGCCCTCATGGGCGCGTTCGTGTTTCACTGGCCGGTGCTCCTCGTGTACGCGTGCACCTGCCTCGACGAGGTCGGCAAGATCCCCTGGGTGATGATCCGACTGCGAAAGTACAAGTGGGTCCGGAACCTGACGCGCGGGTGAGCTTAAGGATGCGAAGCATTAAGAGCGCCGGGGGTGCCAAACAGCTGCCGTCATTTAAGCAGAGTCCCCAAGGCTGCGTTTCCTCGTCATTATCACAGTTATAAACTTGAAATCACCTCGGTCATCTGGTAATATTTACTATACATGTTTACATATTAAATGTGTTAAAAATGGCAGCTGTTCAGCAGAGGTGTTCCTATGAACAGATATAAATTGACAAAACAGGAAAAAGAGACGTTTGAGCACCTGAGTCAGGCATTTGCCGTCTACCAGTTTGTCGACAGGAGAGTGGTGACCCTCTCTTTGTCCGACGGATTTTTAAAGCTCTTTGGCTACAAGAGCCGCGAAGAAGCTTATTATGACATGGACAACGACATGTACAAGGACACGCATCCGGACGATGTCGCCAGGATTGCCAACGCGGCTTTTTACTTCGCGACTCAGGGCGGCAGATACGATGTGATCTACCGCACGCGAAGGAATGACGGCCGCGGATACTCTCTCGTTCACGCAATGGGAGAGCACGTGTACACGGAGGACGGGACCCGCCTTGCCCACGTGTGGTACATGGAGGAGGGCGCATACGTTGAAGATGCGGGCATGAACACGTCCGAAATCGCGAGGGTGCTCAGCAACGTTCTCCATGAGCAGAGCATCGTGAAGGAGAGCCGCTATGACTACCTGACCGGTCTTCCGAATATGTCCTCCTTCTTTGAACTGGCAGAGGCGAGGAAGGAATCTCTCATCAGGGAGGGATCCCATCCCATGCTTCTCTATATGGACTTCAGCGGCATGAAGTTCTTCAACACGAAGCACGGCTTCGCCGAGGGCGACAGGATTCTCCGGTTCTTTGCAAGGATTATAGGAAGCACTTTCGGAAGCGAGAACTGCTGCAGGATCGGCGGAGATCACTTTGCGGCCGTATCCGAAGAGTCCGGACTTGAGGAGAAGCTTCGCGGGGTCTTCCGCGAATTTGGCGATATGCCCGGAATCAAGACCCCGCCCGTACACGTGGGCATCTACCCCGACAGCATAGAGGATGTCCCGGTCAGCACTGCCTGCGACAGGGCGAAGTTCGCCTGCAGCCTCATCAAGGGCTCCTACTCCTCGAACTTCAACTATTACAGTGAAGCACTTCGGGAAGATGCTGTGCTGCGGCAGTATATCGTAGAGAATCTTGACACCGCGATCCGGGAGAAATGGATTGAGATTTACCTCCAGCCGATCATCCGGGCCGTGAATGAGCACGTCTGTGACGTGGAGGCCCTGGCGAGATGGATTGACCCGGACAGGGGAGTCCTGTCCCCGGCGAGCTTCATACCGGTGCTCGAGGACGCGGGGCTCATCTACAAGCTGGATCTCTACGTGGTGGACCGGGTTGTGGAGCTGATAAAACGACAGATCGCCGACGGATTCTTCGTGGTTCCGCATTCCATCAACCTCTCCCGGGCCGACTTCGATTCCTGCGACATCGTGGAAGAGATCCGGCGGCGGGTCGACGAGGCGGGCATCAGCCGGGACAGGATCACAATCGAAATCACGGAGAGCGTCATCGGAAGGGACCCGGAGTTCATGAAGGAGCAGATCGAGAGGTTCCGAAAGCTCGGGTTCCCTGTCTGGATGGATGATTTCGGCAGCGGCTATTCGTCTCTCGACGTGCTGCAGAGCTTCCGGTTTGACCTGATCAAATTCGACATGAGCTTCATGCGGAAGCTGGACGAGGGGGAAAACGGGAAGATCATCCTGACAGAACTCATGAGAATGGCCAATTCGCTCGGCGTGGACACTGTCTGCGAGGGCGTGGAGACGGAGGGACAGATCCGTTTCCTTCAGGAGATCGGCTGTTCAAAGCTCCAGGGATTCTATTACAGCAGGCCGATTCCTTTCGGGAAGATCCGGGAGATGAGGAAGACAGAGACCCTGATTTCACATGAGAACACCGAGGAATCCGAGTACTATGAGAGCATAGGCCGGATCAATCTCTATGATCTCGGAGTCATCACCGAAGGGGAGATGAGCGCTTTTCACAACGTATTCGATACGCTTCCGATCGCGGTTCTCGAGATGCAGAGCGGCCAGGCCAGGTATATGCGGTTCAACCGCTCCTATCAGGCCTTCATAAAGAGGTTCTATGGAATCAATATTGAGGATACACCGGTTATCTGCATGAATATGGACGTCCCGGACGGATCGGCATTTGTCTCGATTCTCAAGCAGTGCTGCGAGAGCTTGAGCCGCGCTTTCTACGATGAGAAGATGTCCGACGGCTCGGTTGTCCATTCCTTCATAAGGCGCGTCAGCACCAATCCCGTCACGGGGAATACCGCGCTTGCGATCGTGATACTGTCCGTCACAGAACCCGACGAGAGCACGACCTACGCAGACATCGCGCGGGCCCTTGCCACCGATTACTACAATCTCTTCGTGATCGATCTCGACACGAACGACTATGTCGAATACTCCTCCAGGATCGGCGGGGAGGAGCTGTCGGTCGTGCGCCATGGAAAGGAGTTCTTCGAGTCTGCGAAGGCTGAGGCCATGACCCGCATCTATGAGGGGGACCGGGGGCCTTTCCTTGCGATCTTCGGCAAGGAGAAGGTTCTTGAGGACCTGGACAGCCAGGGCGTATTTACGACCACCTACCGGCTTATGGACACGGGTGCGCCGATGTATGTCAACATGAAGATCACCAGGATGCGCGGCGGAAACCGGGCCATCCTCGGAGTCAGCATCATCGACGCTCACATGAAGCAGAAGGAGCTCAACGACGAGCTGCAGAAAGAGCGGGAGACGCTGGTGAGAGTGATGGCCCTGTCCGACGGGTACTTAAGCGTCTTCACCGTCGACCCGAAGACGGGGAAGTACTATGAGTACAGCTCGTCGGAAGCCTTCGACAGCCTGGGAGCAGCAAAATACGGCGACGACTTCTTCAGCCAGGCTGGGATCGATACGCTTCTGTACATTTATGGTCCCGACCAGGAGAGATTCCTCCGCGAGGTGACGGCGGAGAACGTCATGAGCGAGATCAGGCAGTGCGGGAGCTTCCGGATCGATTATCACCTGATGATAAAAGGCGAAGCGCGGCCTGTCACGCTGAAAGCCGCGCTCTTTAGTGAGCACGGAGAGGAAAAGCTTGTCGTCGGAGTGAGGGCGTGGAGAGAGAGGAAAGAGCGCTGAACAGCAGATGGACAGAATCAACAGAACCAACAGAACCAACAGGACCAACAGGACCAACAGAACCAGCAGGCAGGAGTGCCCAAAAAGCTTGACCGGATAGAGATTTTAATTTGTAACTATTCAGCACCCCTGAAATCAGAGTGAAAATCAGGCAGAGAACTGGTTTTCTGAATGGTTTTCGCTGTGATTTCAGGGCGGACAAGACGCAGAGCGTCTCTGAACGCCCACAATGAGGGACGCAAAGCGTCCCGAATGCTGGGGGTGCTGAATAGTTACTTTAA
>CADCPJ010000417.1 GCA_902803245.1 uncultured Lachnospiraceae bacterium
GCCGGGTTAAAGATATTAAAAGAGTATATGCATGATGCATCCTACAGCTATTCCTTTGGACAGAATATCGTTGTGATGCACTGGGGGAGGCAGGCAGAATGATTGAATTGCTGAAAAGAACGATTAGTCATGCTTCAAACATGCCTGAGAAAACTGCGCTTTCGTCAATGGGGGACGGAACGAATGTCACCTACCATGAACTGGAGCTCCTCTCAGGGAAGGTGTACCGCTACCTGAAGGATCACGGAATCGGGCGGGAGGATTTCGTGAATATCCTGCTTCCAAGGGGCGCAGAGCCCTTTATTGCCATGCTTGGCGTCTGGAAGGCAGGAGCCGCTTTTGTTGTCCTGGAGCAGGATTATCCGGCGGATCGAATCGCATTTATCCGTAAGGACTGCGGGTGCAAACTGGTAATTGACAGCGGGGTCTACGAGGAGATTCTTCAGTGCGAGTACCTTGCGGGCTGTGCCGTGGTGAATGATCACGACGCCGCATTTGCGGTATATACCTCCGGAACCACAGGCGCTCCGAAAGGAGTACTGCATGAGTACGGGAATCTGAAGCTGATCGCTGAGAGCCTGTATGAAAACGGCGTCAGCCTGAATCAAAATTCAAAAAACTATGCGATCATCGCCCCTCTTAATTTCGTTGTCGTGATCATATGCTTTGTAAGCGTGCTGGACGCCGGCGGCAGAATCAGCGTCGTTCCCTTCAGCATCGTGAAAAATCCGCCGGCTTTATGGAAGGCGTTCACGGATCATCAGGTGGATGTCTCTTTCTGCGCCCCGTCGATGATTCATCTCATGCGAAAGATCCCCACATTAAAAAGGATATTTGTCGGATCGGAACCGGCAAACGGCATCTGGTCCGATGATCCGGGGCTCAGTATCATAAACGGGTACAGCATGAGTGAGACCGCGTTCTGTGTCACGATTGGACATCTGGACCGGCCTAATGAGATCGCGCCGGCAGGGAAGCCTCTGACGGACATGAAGATTACGCTGCGGGATCCGGAAGGGAAGACGGTGATGGAAGGCGAGACGGGAGAACTCTGCGTGGAGGATCCCTATGTCCGCGGATACATAAACCGCCCGGAGGAGAATGCAAGGGCTTTTCGGAACGGGGAATTCCATACCGGGGACCTGGCCCGCGTGCGGCCGGACGGCCAATATGAGGTCATCGGACGCATCGATGACATGATCAAGATCAGCGGCAACCGCATAGAGCCGGCGGAGATCGAGGCGGCGGTATCCCGCGTGACAGGCCTTAAGCAGGTGGTGGCGGCCGGCTTCGGGGAAGGACCGGATGCCTTTATCTGTCTCTATTACGCGGATCCCGTGGAGGCGGATACGGAAGAACTCAGAAGAAAGCTTGAGAGTATCCTGCCGTATTACATGATCCCTTCGCGCTTTGTCCACCTGGATGCCCTGCCCCGCACGGCCACCGGAAAGATCAGCCGGCGCCTCCTGCCAAAGCCTGAAGTGGAAGCGGGAAAGTACGTGGCGCCGGAAAATGACACGGAGCGCGCCCTGTGTGACGCGATGGCCAGCGCGCTTGGAATGGAGCGCTTTGGAGCAGAAGATGATTTCTATGCCATGGGAGGGAATTCCGTCACTTCTATGGAGATCGTGGGCACATGCGGTCTTCCCGGGCTTACCATCAATCAGATCTTCCGAGGGAGAACGCCCAAAAAGATCGTGGAATATTATCTGGAGGAGCTGCCTTTGGAAAATGAGGCGGCAGGGGATGAAAAGAACCTGTTACGTCCCTGTCCCCTGACCCGGTCCCAGCTTGGGATTTTCCTGGAGTGTGAGAAGCGGGAAGGGGAAGCTGTCTACAATAACCCCATGCTTTTCAGCCTGCCATGCGATACGGATCCGGAGCTGCTGGCAGCTGCGCTCGAGAAAACGGTGCGGGCCCATCCGGGGCTGTTTGCCGGGATCGTATCAGATGAGCACGGCATGCCCGCCATGCAGTATCAGAGCTCTTTCGCGGAGCAGGAGATCTGCGTCCGTGAACAGGTGAGCGGGGAGGAATTCGAGAGGATAAAGCAATCCCTGGTACAGCCCTTTGCTATAAAGAACGGGCGCCTGTTCCGCATCAGGCTGATCAGGACGGAAGAAGCGCAGTATCTCTTTATGGATTTCCATCACCTTGTTTTTGACGGAACCTCGATGCAGATCCTTGCGTCGGATCTGGAGAAAGCCCTGAACGGGGAAAGCATCCCTGCGGAGAAATGGACAGCCTATGACGCGGCCATGGCGGAGCAGGAGGCCAGAGAGAAGAGGGAGGCATGGAATAAGGCGAAGGAGTGGAACTTAAAGCAGTTTGGCGATGCGGATCCCACAGCGCTTCCGGAGGGCGACCTGAAGGGGAGCGGGCTTACATGTGGGGACCAGTCCTTTACACTGGATATCTCATACGGAGAACTGAAAGATTTTTGCGAGAAGCATAAAACAACAGAAAATGTGCTCACAACGGCCGCATTCGGTTATCTCCTTTCGGCATACACCCTTAAAAAGGATGCCCTGTTTACCACGGTCTATAACGGGCGCCGTGATCCGCGCTGCAAAAGGACGGTATCCATGTTTGTGACGACCCTGCCGGTGCTTTGCCGCAGGGGGATGGATCTGTCCGTTGAGGAGTACCTCTTTGCGCTTAAAGAACAGCTTCTTGGCTCCATGGCCAACGACCTCTATTCCTTTGCGGAACTGGCTGCGGATACAGGCATTACGAGCGATGTGCAGTTTGTCTGGCAGGCGGATATGCTTTCCCTTCCAAAGGGGAGCACATTAAGGCTCAGGCGTGAGAAACTGCCGTTTATCGCAACGGGAGACGCCCTTTCCGCCCAGCTCTTCCCCGAGGAGGATAAGCTCGTCTTCCAGGTGCAGTATCACGCGGACCGGTACAGCGAAGAATATATAGCGCGCTTTGCAAAATGCATGAACCAGGTGCTGAAGGACATGATGGCAAAGGAGAAGCTTTCCGGGATCAGCCTGCTCTCTCATGAAGAGCAAAGAGAGATCCTCGCGCTTTCAAAGGGAGAGGAACTGCACTATGATGCCGGGCAGACCTGGCTGGATCTCTTCCGTGCAAGTGTGGACACAGTACCGGAAAAGACGGCGGTATCGGACAGCAGGGGAAGCTATACTTACGAAGAACTGGACAGGGCGTCTGACCGGATTGCGGCTTTCCTCCATGAGCATGGAGTGGAGGAAAACAGCTTTGCGGCCGTCAGGATGGACCGCGTGAAGGAGTATGCCGCGGCGGTGATCGGCATCCATAAAGCAGGGGCCGCCTATCTGCCCATAGACCTGGAGTATCCGGAGGAGAGGGTAAACTATATGCTGTCGGATTCCGGGGCAACGCTTATGCTCACGGAAGATATGGTTTTGGACATCCTTTCCGCTGAACCGGATCAGATGGCTGCGGGAGACGGGCAGGGACTGACGTACAGGGCGGACATAAACCCGGAACAGCTGGCCTATATGATCTATACCTCCGGCTCTACCGGGAAACCGAAGGGTGTCATGATACAGCATAAGGCACTCCTTAATTTCGTGCAGTTTATCCGGAACCGGTGGGGGCTCAGTGAAAAGAGCCGCATCGCCCTTCACTCGAATTTTGCCTTCGATGCGGCGGTGGAGGATCTTTTCCCGCCGCTGACCGTGGGAGGAACCGTATGCATCGTGCCGGAGAGCGCAAGGCGGGATCCGGAGAAAATGCGGGAATTCCTGAAGCAAAATGCGGTCAATGGCGGGTCCTATTCCACCCAGTTCGGGCAGCTGCTCTCAGCGGACGAGCCTCTCGATGTGGACTACCTCTGCGTAGGCGGAGAGGCCATGACCGTTGTGCCGAAGGCGAGAGGGCCGGTCTACAACGCATATGGCCCCACGGAATTCACAGTGGATGCCACCTATTTCGAACTGGATAAGACAAGGAAATACAAGACCATACCAATCGGCCGGCCGGTACATAACTGCTCTGCCTGTATCATGGATCCCTGGGGCGGACTGCTTCCGCGGGGCTTTAGGGGGGAACTGTGCCTTGCCGGACCCCAGATGGCTCTTGGGTACCGGAATCAGCCCGAACTGACAGAGGAAAAGTTTGCCCTGGCGGACGTTGGGGGAGAAAAAGTCAGGATCTATCACACGGGAGACCTGGCCAGGTACAATGAGGAAGGAGACCTGGAATACCTGGGGCGCATGGATACGCAGGTGAAGCTCAGGGGCTTCCGGATAGAGCTGGGAGAGATCGAGAGCACGGCGGCGGGATACGAAGGGATCGCCCTTGCGGCAGCGGAGGTGAAGAAGGACCAGCTGATACTATATTATTCCTGTAAAGCGGATGGCGGCGGACAGGGTGTGGATGAGGCTTCCCTGAAGGATTACCTTTCGGGCAGGCTCGCGGATTACATGCTGCCTTCAGTTTTTATGCAGCTTGGTGAGATGCCGCTGACACGAAACGGTAAGATAGACAGAAAAGCCCTTCCCGAACCATCGGTTTTCCGGACGGAAGAGTATGTGGCGCCCGAAGGGGAAGCGGAATGCGCAGCCGCAGAGGCGATGAAGCAGGTGCTCATGATGGACAGTGCCCCGGGCGCGACAGACAGCTTCTTTGGACTCGGCGGAGATTCCATCCGTGCCATACGTCTGGTAAGCCTTCTTCGGGAAAGGGGGCTGCAGGTATCCGTGGCGGATATCATGAAGCAGAAAACGGTCCGGGGGATCGCCTCCTGCGCCGAAATCACCGGTGCTGCCGCGATCAGCCAGGAACCATATGAAGGAGCCGTTCCGGACAGTGCCATCGTGGCGTTTTTCAAGGATATGAAGCTGCCCTGCCCCGGCCATTACAACCAGACAAGGCTTCTTGAACTGTCCGGGCGCACCGGGAGAGACAATCTCCAGAAGACGTGGGACGCGCTGGCTTACCAGCATGACATGCTGAGGGCGGTATTTAAGGACGAGACGCTTTTCGTCCGGGGCGCGGATACGAGGATCAAGGTAGAGGAATATACGGTTCGTGCAGAAAAAAATGATGAAAGCTCTGCGGACAATCCGGAGGCAGTAAACAGCCCTGCGAACTCCACCACGGAAAACACAAAGGCCGTTACAGCGGTCTGCGAAGGGATACAGAAGGATATCCATATGGAGGAGAGCCTTGTAAGGACAGCGCTCATCCATGGAATATCCCATGACTATCTGTACATAGCGGTCCATCACCTCGTGACCGACGGCGTGTCCTGGAGAATCATTCTTTCAGATCTTGAGACTGCCCTCGGACAGGTACTTAAGGGGGAGGAGATACGCCTGCCTTCCAAGACCAATACTTACAAGGAGTACGCAGAGGCGCTCTGGCGGTACCGTGACAGCTACGCCCTGAGCCTGGAGATCCCCTACTGGAAAGCGGTGCAGCGGAAGCTGACGGACCTGAAAACTGTTGACGGAAAGGATTACAATCGGAGCTTTGAGCGGCTTTCCGTGACCTTAAGCCCGGAAGACACGTACAGTTTCCTTCACGCGGACTTTGGAAAACTGAATACGGATATCAACGATGCCCTGCTTGCGGCTGTTGGCAGGAGTTTTCGTGATGCAACGGGAGCTGCAGGCATTTCCGTGCAGTTTGAGGGGCACGGCAGAGAAGAGACCGGTGAAAAGCTGTCAGTGGACAGAACGGTCGGATGGTTCACCTCGGAATATCCGGTTATAGTGGAAGGGCTGAATGGTGACCTTCGCCATGATTATTTAACCGCTAAAGAGGCCCTTCACAGAGTTCCGAACAAGGGCTTTGGCTATAATGTGCTGCGATTCATAGACGGCGGAAAGTCTGCCGGCACCGGCTCGCCCGCCCATCGGGAGGAGGGGCTGGATAAGGATCTTACGGCCCAGGTCGGCTTTAATTATCTGGGAGATATGGGAGTGGAAGATACGGATGGTCTCCGCCTCTTTACGGATACAGATATTCCGGTGGGAGATGATATCAGCCCGCAGAACTCATATGGCCCCGATATCGCCATCAACTGTTTTGTTAAAAGCGGCAGCTTCCGGCTGCTTATGGACTTCAATAAGGAACTGTATGGAGAAGCCGGGGCGCGGCGGTTTGCGGACGGGATATTGTCTCAGATCAAAGAAATCTCGAAGTACCTGTCTTTAGACATCGCTCTGTCGGTGACGGCGACAGACCTCGGCGAAACGCAGTGGAGCGAAGCGGAATTTGAGGCGGTGAGGGCGGACTTTGCCTCCCGGGGAGAAACATTGGAGCGAATCTACCCGCTGCTGCCCATGCAGGAGGGCATGCTGCTTAAGCATGTGTCCGAGCCGGAATCACATGCGTACCGACTGGTGGACATTTTCGAAGTGGGCGGGAACCCCACTTATGAGATGCTAAGAAGGGTGCTTGACAGGCTTGGCCGGGAGCATGAAGTTCTCCGGACAGCCATTATCCACGATGGGGTCAGTGTGGCCAGGCAGGCGATCGTTGACAGAAAACTCGGACTTCGGATGCTCGATCTTTCCACAGACGCCGATGCGGGAGAAGCCGGTTCAAAGGAAGCCGGTGTAATAGAAGCTGTCATGAAGATAAGGGAAGATATATTGAGGGATGGCTTTGATCTCCAGAGAAAGCC